>NZ_JBAWUK010000032.1:0-58274 GCF_037079935.1 Stenotrophomonas maltophilia group sp. Smal12
CTACATCGAGATGTTCTACAACCCGATCCGCCGGCATGGTTCCGCTGGCGGCGTGTCACCGGTAGAGTTTGAAAGGCGCTACGCGCAGAGCGGCAACTGAGTGTCTACAGAACTCTGGCCGGTCCAGTGCGAGTTCCGGTTTGTGCTCTCCTTCCAGTTCGAGAGCGTCTATACGGCAAGGCTCGGGAAGGATCTGGTCTTCCCGGGGCCAGCTACCCCGTAATGCCGCGCAACGGGCTGGCAGGTCCCTGTCTGATCCCATCTCGCTACCCGTGGCGATATACCTTATGGATAGAAAGCCCTCGTGAGTCGTCCTATTTCACACCTGTCTGCACAGTTCCAGAGTTTTGGATCGATATAATAATAATCGGCCCATAAAGTTTCCCCTGCCTGCGCCGCCATCGATCGTACGGCCATGATCAAGGGAATTGAGATGCTCGCCTTACGCAACCTCCGAGTGGGACCCCGGCTGGGTGCCGGGTTCGGTTTGCTGCTGCTGTTCATCGTGGCCATCGTCGGCCTGGCGCTGTACGGAAACCATCTGAAGTCCGCCCAGTTCTCGAAAGTGGTGGACGTCAACATGGTGAAGATGCGGCTGTTGAACGAGATGCTGGATACCAACAACGCGGTGTTGATGCACCGCCGGCTGATGGTGATCAAGCGCGGCGAGGATTTCGACAAGGATTATCAGAAGGCGCAGGAGCTGTCGCAGACCTACGATGGTATCTGGGCCAAGTACATCAAGATTCCACGCGACGCCACCGGCGATGCCCTGGTGGCGAAGATCGACGCGGCACGCAAGGCCACCGACGCCTCCACCCAGCATCTGCACGAGCGCATGAAGGCGGGTGATTTCGACGGTGCGGGCAAGGAACTGCTCGCCGAGCACGGCCTGGCTACCGCATGGAACGAGACGATCTCGACCCTGCTGCGGCATCAGGAGACACTGACCGCGCGCAGCCGCGAGGAATACCGTTCAACCGAGTCCTGGACCGGCACGCTGTCGATCGTGTTCGGTGTGCTGAGCCTGATGCTGGGCTCGCTGGCCGCGTGGGCCATCACCCGCAGCCTGACCTGCCCGCTGGAAGGTGCGGTGAAGCTGGCCGACGGCATCGCCAACGGGCGGCTGGACAACAGCATCGACGCGTCCGGCAACGATGAGGTGACGCAGCTGCTCAGGTCGATGCAGCGCATGCAGGCGCAGTTGCAGTCGGTGATGGCGGCGCAGGGCGAGCTGGCCCGCCAGCACGATGCCGGCAGCCTCAGCTATCGCATGGACGAGAGTGCGTTCCCCGGCGACTACGGGCGCATGGTGCACGAGACGAACGCGCTGGTCGGCTCGCACGTGCAGGTGCAGAACCGGCTGATCGAAGTGATGAAGCATTACGCCCGTGGCGACCTGTCGGTGGACATGGATCCGCTGCCGGGCGAGAAGGCGGCGATTACCCAGGCAATGGACGAGACCAAGACCAGCCTGTCTGCGATCAACGGCGAGATCCGCCGGCTGGCGACGGCCGCGGCGGCGGGCGACTTCAGCCTGCGCGGCGATGAAGATCGCTTCGCCTACGATTTCCGCGACATGGTGGCCGGGCTCAATCGCTTGATGCAGACCACCGACCAGAACCTGGTACAGGTGTCGACCCTGCTGCAGGCGATCTCGCGCGGTGACCTCACCGTACGCATGCAAGGTGATTTCCACGGCGTGTTCGCCCGCATGCGCGATGACTGCAATGCCACCGTCGATCAGCTCAAGCAGATTGTCGGCCGCATCCAGTCCAGTGCGTCCAGCATCAACCTGGCAGCGGGCGAGATTGCCTCGGGCAACACCGATCTGTCGCGGCGTACCGAGCAGCAGGCGGCGAACCTAGAAGAGACGGCGGCGTCGATGGAGGAACTGACCTCCACCGTGAAGCAGAACGCCGAGCACGCACGCCAGGCCAACCAGCTCGCCATCGGCGCGCACAGTGTCGCGTCACAGGGCGGCGAGGTGGTCGGCCAGGTGGTCACCACGATGTCGGCCATCGAAGCCTCGTCGAAGAAGATCGCCGAGATCATCAGCGTCATCGACGGCATCGCCTTCCAGACCAACATCCTGGCCTTGAACGCGGCGGTGGAAGCCGCGCGTGCCGGCGAGCAGGGCAGGGGCTTTGCGGTGGTGGCCAGTGAGGTGCGCACGCTGGCACAGCGCTCGGCCGGTGCGGCCAAGGAGATCAAGGGCCTGATCGAGGATTCGGTCGGCAAGGTCGCCGATGGATCGGCGCTGGTCCGCCAGGCAGGCACCACAATGGGCGAGATCGTGGCGTCGGTGCAGCGCGTGACCGACATCATGGCCGAGATCTCTGCCGCGTCGCAGGAGCAGAGCTCGGGCATCGAACAGGTCAACCAGGCGGTGGTGCAGATGGACGAGACCACGCAGCAGAATGCGGCGCTGGTGGAAGAAGCCAGCGCGGCGGCACGCTCCATGGCGGAGCAGGCCAACCTGCTGGCCGAGGCGGTATCGGTGTTCCGCACCGGTGCGGCAACCGCGGTTGCAGCCGTGCGTCCGGCCCTGGCTGCGGTGGCCGCGACGGTTACTCCGGTGCGCAGGCCGGCGGCACTGTCGCCGCGCATCGAGCCGACACTGGCGGCCAATGCCGGTGGTTGGGAAGAGTTCTAGCTGGAACGTGGCATGCCGGTAGGGAGACGGCGCCCATTGCGATGGCTGATCGCGATGGGCGCAGCTTTCTTCCTGAACGCGCGATGGCCGATGAGGTGGCGGACACGCGCATTTCACTTCCGGTTGCCAACCGCAGGAGGAAACATGCGTCATACCGGAACTCAGGAGATGGCCATGAAGACCTCGACCCGATTGCTTGTGCTGGGCACCCTGCTGGCGGCTTCGTCGGTGGCCGGCGCGCAGACCTATGGCCCGCGCGATGAGGGACGCAAGTTCAATGACGGCAGCCGCGTGGTCTGCAAGAACGTGGAAGTGCAGCGCAACTCGCGCGATCCGAACCGCATTGCGGGTACGGCCACGGGTGCAGTGATCGGCGGCCTGCTGGGCAACCAGGTGGGCGGCGGCAATGGCAAGAAGCTCGCTACCGTGGCCGGTGCTGTGGCCGGTGGTGCGGCCGGTCGCCAGATCCAGGGCAACAGCCAGCAGAAGAACGGCGACCGCGTGGTCGAGCGCCGTTGCGAGCGCGTCTATCGTTGATCGGTTGCCGACAGCGCCCGTTCCCCCCTTGCACATCGCAGTACTCGAACGCCGGCCCCGCGCCGGCGTTCTTCGTTCCGGACCTGTATCGCTGACTCCGGCGTCGTGCCTATACTGCGCCGACTCAACGGATGAATGTCCAGTGAACGAATCGGCTCCAGCTCCCCAACCGGCACCGCTCGCAAGGCATGACCCGATACCGGAAGCGACTGCCCATCCCCATCGGGTGCGTGATCGCACCGATGAACTCGAGCTCTTCATTTCGGGCCTGCTGGCGTTTGCGCTGCTGGCCGTGCCGGGTTATCTGTTCGACGCCTGGGCGCGCAGCAGCCTGCACACCGAAGGCATGTACTTCCAGATGCTCTGGTTCGGTTTCAGCATCAGTGTCGGCATGTGCTATGTGCTGGCAGTGGCCTTGATCATCCACCTCACGGTGCGCGGCTACTGGATCGGGCTGATCGGCCTCAGGTCGCATTTCCCCGATGGCATTGACTGGGACCGCCTGCCAAGAATGGGGGCGGTCACGCGCGCCTTCCTGCAGGCCCGGGACGGAGGCCTCGATGGCAGCATCGAACGTGCCGACCGGCTGGCGACGATGCTGTTCTCGACCACCCTGCTTGCCGTACAGACATTGGCGGGCACCCTGGTATTGGCCGTCCTGACGCTTGGTGTGTCGATGGTGATCGGCGCGCTGTCCGGCGGCGCCGATCATGTCGCCATGCTCGCCCTGTGCACTGTGCTGGCCGCAATGTTGGCGCTGGCTGTTACCCCCGGGATCCTGGAGAAGATCGTGGCGCGGCGGCAGGCGCGCGGGCAACCCCATGAGCGACCGCAGCGACTGCTGCAGGGCATGCTGGCGGCACTGCAACGGGTTCCGCTGTTGCGCCTGATGCAGACCATGCAGCTGACCATGCAGAGCAACCTGCGCTCGCGTTCGTTCATGGCGGCCTACCTGTTCGCGGTGCTGGTAGCAATGCTGCTGGCGGCCGTGCAGGTGATGGCGTCGTTGAAGTTCTCGCTGTTCAACCGTTACCAGATCGTCACGGAAGCGGCGGTTGAGCACGGCATGCTGAGTGCGCATTACGAATCGATGCGTTCGGCGCATGACCAGCTGCTGCCGTACCCGATGATCCCGTCGGACACGATCAGCGGTGCGCAGCTTCGTTTGTTCATTCCGCATCGCCCGCAACGCGACAATCCGCTGGCGCGCCAGCATTGCACCGCACTTCCGGACGCGCGCAATGAGGCCACCGGGCAACAGGCCGCCAATGCCGCAGTGGAGTGCCTTTCCCGGCTCTGGCAGGTCAAGCTGGACGGCGCCCCGGTCGACCTGCATGGCTTCGTGCCCATGGAGCGGCGTGACCTGGATATGCGCGGCCTGGTGGGGTACCTGCCTACCCGGGGGCTCGCACCCGGACGCCATGACCTGGAACTGGTGTGGAATGCTGCAGGCGGCGAGCGGGGGGCCGGAGGGCGCCGCGCGTTCCGCATCCCGTTCTGGTATGCCCCGGATCCATAAACGATGGATCAAAGCGGCCATGCCGCGCCGCTTGAACAGGCCGCTTACGACTTAATTCCCTCCGTCCCCTTTCTGGCGAGGAGGCGCCAGGTGGCGAGGCTGCCATAGAGCAGCAGCAGGACGGTGAGGGTGATCAGTTCGTGGCTGACGTCGGCCAGGCGGGCGTCCATCTGGTTCAGGCGCACCATCAGGTTGATGCCCGAGGTGGTCGGCAGCAGCTGTGCCAGCCAGACCAGCGGATGCGGCGTCATCACCGCCGGCCATGACAGGTTGGCCAGGAAAAACAGCGGGATGGAGGTGGCGATGATGTACTGGAAGGCGCGCTCGCGGGTGCGGAAGAAGCTGCCGACGAACAGGCCGAAGGCCACGGTGGTGGCGATGAACAAGGTGCCGCCCAGCAGCTGGCCCATCGGGTTGCCGCCGCGTGGATAGTCCTGCACCCAAGCAGTGAAACCGGCGTACCAGAACAGGCCGAACAGGCCGATCAGGCCGAAGCCCAACGCCATGCCGGCCAGCGCCGGCAGGTCGAAGCGCAGGCGCCGGCCCAGTGCGAGGCGGCGGCCGCCGAGCAGAACGCCGATGCCCATCAACAGCGTCTGGTGCACGATCAGTTCGGCCACGCCGGGCACGATGGCGCTGCCATAGCCTTCCTGCGTGTTGTACAGCGGGCGCTGCACCAGGGTGACCGGCGGTGCCTGCGGCGCACCCATGAAGGCGGCCTGGCCGACCACCGCATCACGCCCGAACGCACCCAGCGCATCAGCTACGCTGCCCAGCACCCAGCTGGCGCGGCCCAGGTAGGCACCGTTGCCAAGCAATACCAGCTTGGCCGGATGGCCGCGCAGGATGTCGCGCTCCAGGTTGGCCGGGATCACGACGATGCCTTCGGCGTGGCCGGCTTCGAGCTGCTGGCGTGCGCTGTCGACGTCCGCCGGTTGCCCGACCACGCGCGCAACGCGCAGTGCGTCGAGCTTGCGCAGCAGCTCGCGGCTGGTCGCGCTGTGGTCTTCGTCCACCACCAGCACCGGCAGGTTGCCGGCCACCTGGTGCCGATAGGCGGCTGGATAGAAGAACGAATACAGGATCACCGCACCGACCATCACCACGATCGCGTAGCGGTCGCACAGCACCGCCATCAGGGTCTGCCGCAGGCTGCGCCAGAGCATGCTCATGCGTCAGCCCCTGCGGATTGTGCGGCGGCGGGCGTGCGTGCAAAGGCGATCAGGCGCAGGCCGCCGATGCCACCGGCCACCACCGTCATCAACAGCAGCGTAGCCAGCGGCCATGCCGAAACCTGCAGCGGCGAGCCGATGAACTGCTGCTGGGTCTGCAGCTTGATGTAGGCGCTCAACGGCAGCAGCTGGTGCCAGACGCGGGTAAACAACGGCCCGTCCAGCACCGGGAAGGTAGCGCTGGAGAACGCCAGTGCGGTGCCGATGCTCAGACCGACCGCAGACAACGCGGTGCCCATGTCGCGGGTGACGCCGACGAAGAACAGCGCGTAGGCGGCCGTGGCCAGGTAGAACAACGGCTGCGCGAGCAGCAGCAAAAGCACGCTGCCGGCCACACCATCGCCGCGCAGCCACGCCAGGTAGCCGATGCCGAGCGCGCCATACAGCGAGAACAGCAGGAGGTACGGCGCGACCTTGCCGGCAATCGCCGACCACGGCGTGCGAGCCAGCCAGGCGGGCAGGGTGCCATCGCGGATCTCGCGGCCGAGGCTGCCGGCCACGGCAAGTGCCAGTACCAGTGACAGCACCGCCGGGAAGATCAGTGGCAGCAGGAACAATTCGTAGCTGCGCGCCGGGTTGTAGAGGATGTCCGACTGCACCGCGATCGGCGCCGCGCGCAGCTTGCCCGGGCCGACCTGCAGGCCGATGCGCTCGCGCAGCAGGCGTGCGTTCCATGCGGAAACCGCGTCGCCGATGTCGCGCGACGCCGACTGGCCGGTGGTCATGTAGGTGGCGTTGTAATAGGCGAACACCGTGCCCTGGCGCCCACGCAGCGCCTGCCGGGTGACATCGCGCGGCACCAGCACGATGGCGAACACGTCCAGGCTGCGCAGCTGCGATCGTGCCTCCTCCAGGTCCGCTGGTTGGCTGGCGACGCGTACGCCGGGACTGGCGTCGAGCATGCGCAGCAGCAGGCGGCTGTCACTGCTGTGGTCAAGGTCGACCACAGCAATCGGGATATCGCGCATCACCGACGGCGTGAACATCCATGCCATCACGACCAGCATCAGCAGTGGCAGCACGGTGACCAGCAGCAGGTCGGCACGGTTGCCGCGCAGCGACTGCAGCTCGCGCCGCCACGAAGCGGCGAAGCCGTTGCGGTCCGGGCTCAGTGCTGGGGCCATGCGAACAGCACGCTCATGCCGGGGCGGAAGCCCTCGATGCGGCGTACCGGGCGCACCCGCACCTCGAAGCTGCGGACGTCATAGCCGGACGACTGGCGGGTGGTACGCCAGGTTGCGTAGTCGCCGGCCGGATTGATGAAGTAGACCTCGAACTCGCCATCCAGGCCCAGCGCCGGCACGCTGCCCTGCAGCTTGCTGCCGACCTTCAGGCCCTGCATCTGCGATTCGCGCAGGTTCATCGCCACCCACATGCGGTCGATGTCGACCAGGGTGAACACGGGATAGCCGGCTGGCACCAGCTCGCCCGGGTCGGCCATGCGCTTGTTGATCTCGCCCGCCACCGGCGCGCGTCCTTCCACTTCGGCTCGCGCAGCGTTGACCTCGGCCACCGCGCCCTGCGCCTGCTGTACCTGGCCCTGCGCGGCACGCTTGTCCTGCTCGCGGGCGCCGGCCAATGCCATGTCGTACTGCGCGCGGGCGGCGCGGGCCAGTTCGCGCGAACTGGTGGCCTGGGCATGCGCTTCATCGCGCTTCTGCCGGGTCATCACCCCTTCGTTGAACAGGTTCTGCACGCGCCGGTAGGTGGCTTCGGCCAGTGTCGCGCCGGCTTCGGCGCGCTTCCAGTTCGCTTCGGCGGCGCGGATGTCTTCGCTGCGCGCGCCTTCGTCGGCCTTGTCGGCCACCGCCTGCGCAGCCGCCAATGCGCCGTGCGCCTGCTGTTCCTTGGCAGCCACTTCGGGGCTGTCGAGCAGGAACAGCACCTGCCCGGGCTGCACGCGATCGCCCTCGCGCACCTTCAGCTCGGCCACGCGTGCGGTGATCTTGGCGGCCACGTTGATCGTGTCCGCATCGGCCATGCCCTGGATCTGGTCGGCCGGGCTGCGCCAGGCCAGCCACAGGCCGAGCACCACCGCGACCAGCAGGACCACCAGCAGGATCGGTCCCAGCCGCCGCTTGCCGGGGGGCGTCGTCGCATCGTCGTGCAGCACATCACTCATGGTCGATCACCTCGTCCGCACGCCGCCGGAATTCTTCGAAACGGTCCATCTGTCCACTGATCTCCAGCAACTGTGCCAGCGCAATGTCGTATTGGTAGGCGGCCTGTGCGCGCTCGACACGGGCGCCGCCCAGGCCGAGCCGCGCATCGATCACATCCAGCGAGGTGGCCTGGCCTTCGCGGAATGCCAGCTCCTGCAGGCGCAGGTTTTCCTGTGCCTGGGCGATGCTGCTGTCGAGCAGCACGAACTGCTGGCGCGCGGTCTCAAGTTCGTTCCAGGCCTTGCGCACGCCCAGTGCGACCTGGTTCTCGGCCTCGCGCAGGCCCGCTTCGGCCTGCTCCTGCTGCGCACGCGCGGCGCTGATCTGCGCCGGCCGCGAGTTCGGCGACAGGAAGGTGTACTTCAGCCCGATGCCGAACGCCCAGTCCGGGTCGGTCAGCATTTCGTCGCGGCGGCGGAAGTCGTACTGGCCGAAGGCGAAGATCTGCGGCTTCAGCTTGGCCTGCTGCACGCGCACGCCCTGTTCGGCCTGCGCAACCATCGCGCGCAAGCGCGCGATCTGCGGCTGGCGCGCCTGCGCGGTGCGCTCGAAGCTGGTCACCGGTTCCAGCGGCACGCGCTGCACGAACAGCGGCGACACCGGCTGCACCTCGCCACCACTGCGCAGCAGCGTGGCCAGCGCGGCCTTCAGCGTAGCCAGATCGTTCACCGTCTTCTGGTATTCGCGCTCGGCCTTGTCGCGGGCCACGGTGGCCTGCAGGCGCTGGGCGCGGGTGGCAAAGCCCTCGCGTTCCAGCTTTTCTGCATCGGACAGGTGGCGGTTGAGGCCGTCGCGCACGTCGCGGCGCACGTCCACCGCCTGCTCGGCCAGGCGCTGGCCGAAGTAGGCCTGAGCCAGCTGCACGGTCAATGATTGGCGCTGCGCCTCGCGCTCGGCGTTGGCCTGCTCATGGGCGGCGCTGGCCGCACGTTGCGCGGCCGGGATCACGCCGCCGGTGTACAGCGGCAGCACCGCGGTCACTACCGGGCGTGTACGCCAGTCGCGCTCGGTGAACGACAGCGGCGAATCGATACCGAAGGCTTCAGCCACGGGCGCCAGCGAACCCAGTGGCAGGGTCAGGGTCTTCTGGAACTGCAGGCGGCGCACTTCGCCGGTGATCTCCGGCAGGCGCAGCAGGCGCGTGGCGTCCTGCAGGTCCTGCTTGTTGCGTACCGCTGCATCAGCGGCCGCCAGCGCATCGGAGACCTGCTCCAGGCGTTGGCGTGCCTGTTCCCAGTCCAATGCGGGGGCGTCGTTGCTGTTCTGCGCGGACGCAGCGGTTGGCAGGCAGGTCGCCAGCACCAGCGCCAGCGCGGCCTTCGCGCGGTGCATCCTTGTACGTCGGCCGATCACGCCCATGCCGTCCCAGTGGTAAAGAAGTGCGCAAACGGTAGTGCGCGCGGCGTGAAGCCCGAGTCTGCGGTCATCCAATTGTCCTCAACGAAGGGTGCCGCTGGCTGCAGTGCGCAGCGCCTGGGTGATGTGCTGCAGCGTGCTTGAGCGCACGGCGGCATGTTGCCAGTACAGCGGCACATCCAGCCAGCGGCGGGGTTCCAGTACCACCACGCGGCCGGCGCGCACGGCGGGCGCGACCAGGGTTTCCGGGGCCATGCCCCAACCGAGTCCGCACGCGGCGGCTTCGACGAAACCGGTGGAAGAGGGCAGGTAGTGTAGCGGCGGCTGCAGTCGCGCGCGGGTCAGGCGCTGCACGAAGCGCCATTGCAGTTCATCCTTGCGGTTGAACACCAGCATCGGTGCGCGCGCCAGGGCCGCGGCCTGCATGCCATCGTTGAAGTACTGACGGGCGAAGCCGGGCGAAGCGATCGCGTGGTAACGCATGGCGCCGAGCGGGTGCACGTTGCAGCCCTTCACCGGCTGGCTTTCGGCGGTCACTGCGCCGAGCACGCTGCCATCGCGCAGCAACTGCAGGGTGTGGTCCTGGTCGTCCATGCGCAGGTCGAACAGGTAGCCATGGCGCTGGTGCAGGTCGGCGATGGCGGGCACGAACCAGGTATCAAGCGAGTCGTCGTTGACCGCCAGGGGGATGGGCGTACGGGCAGCGTCGTTGCCACGCTCGGGTAGCAGCTCGGCCAGCGCCTCGGCTTCCAGTGCCTGCATCGGGCGTACCCGGCGCAGCAGTGCTTCCCCCGCTGCGGTCGGTCGGCAGGGTGCCTGGCGCACCACCAGGACCTGCCCGAGCCTGTCTTCCAGCGCCTTGATCCGTTGCGACAGTGCTGATGGGCTGATCGACAGGCGGCGTGCCGCGGCCTCGAAGCTGCCTTCTTCCAGCACCGCAGCGAATGCGGCCAATTGTGGATGTACCAGATCCATGCCGGTGCCTCTTCAGTTTTCCTGCACAGGATAAAGAAAAATCAGATTGTCTAAACATGGGCGGTGCCGCACCCTGCGCGTCCCCTCGCTGCCTGGCCTGTCCTGATGTGGATCGCCGCTACCGCCGCCGGCCTGTTCGCAGGTGTCGGCCTGATCATCGCCATCGGCGCGCAGAATGCCTTCGTGCTGCGCCAGGGCCTGCAGCAGCGGCATGTGGGCGGGGTGGTGCTGGCCTGCGCCGGCGCGGACATCGCGTTGATCCTGGCCGGCGTCGGTGGCATGGGCGCGCTGGTGCTGCACTGGCCGCTGCTGCTGCAGGGGCTGCGTTTCGGTGGTGCGGCGTTCCTGCTCTGGTATGGCCTGCAGGCGGGACTGCGCGCGTGGCGCGGTGGCAGCGTATTGGCAGCCGCCGAGGCGCAGGCCGCTAGTGGGCGCCAGGTGCTGCTGACCTGCCTGGCGTTCACCCTGCTCAACCCGCACGTCTATCTGGATACGGTGGTGCTGCTGGGCAGCCTGTCCACGCGCTACCCGGGCAATCTGCGCTGGGCCTTCGCCGCCGGGGCCTGCGTGGCCAGCGTGGCCTGGTTCTGCTCGCTCGGCTATGGGGCGCGCCTGTTGCAGCCGGTGTTCCGCAGGCCGAGTGCCTGGCGGGTGCTGGATGCAGGCATGGCGATGTTCATGCTCTGCCTGGCCACGCTACTGCTGTTGCGTCCGCTCTAGGCCGCGTCCACCGCGCACAGTGGCGCTTCGCCGGGGCGCAGGGTCAGTACGCGCACACCGTGGCGGGTGACCGCCACCGTGTGCTCGAACTGCGCCGACAGCTTGCCGTCGCGGGTGTAGACCGGCCATTCGTCCGGCTGCTGGCGGATGGCCGGCTTGCCCTGGTTGAGCATCGGCTCGATGGTGAACACCATGCCCTCCTCCAGCACCCTGCCGGTGTTGGGATGGCCGTAGTGCAGGATCTGCGGTTCCTCGTGCATTTCCTGGCCGATGCCATGGCCGCAGTATTCCTTCACCACGCTGTAGCCGTGACTGCGCGCGTGGCGGGCGATGGCGTGGCCGATGTCGCCCAGGCGTGCACCGGGGCGCACCGCAGCGATGCCTTTCCACATCGCCTGGTAGGCGGTCTGCACCAGCCTGCGCGCGGCGTAGTCGACCTCACCGATCAGGTAGGTGGTGCTGGAGTCGGCGATGTAGCCGTTCTTCTCCAGGGTGATGTCGAGGTTGACGATCTGGCCATTGCGCAGCACGTCGGTGGTGCTGGGTACGCCGTGGCAGACCACGTTGTCGATCGAGGTGTTGAGCACATACGGGAAGCCGTACTGGCCCTTGCTGGCCGGCCGCGCCTGCAGTTCATCGACGATCATGCGTTCGACGAACTCGTTGATCTCCATCGTGCTGCGGCCCTGCAGCGGCAGCTGGTCGAGCGCGGCGAACACCTGCGCCAGCAGGCGCCCGGATTCGGCCATCAGCGCGATTTCGTGTGGCTGCTTGATCACCGCCACGTCAGGCCCGCCCGGGTGCCAGCGCCTGTGGCTGCACGCCGGCTGCGCGCAGTTCGCTGGCGACGATGTCCTGGAAACTCAGCGTGGGGTTCATTTCGCACAGCATGCCGACCCGGATCCAGAAGTTGGCCTGGGCGTTGATCGAGCGGCTGGAGACGGTGCAGGCACGGCGCAACTGGTCGTGCAGGGTGTCATCGATGTTGACGATGCCCATCGGCGGTCCTGGAGTGGGAATATACGAAGCGTATATTTTTCGTATATCCGCCTCAAGCCCGCGTTGTTCAGTCCAGGTGGGTGGCAAAGCGCAGGCGGTTGCCGTCGGGGTCGCGCAGCAGCATTTCGCGGCTGCCCCAGTCGGTGTCATGCGGTGGCTGCTCGATCGGCACGTTGGCGGCGCTGAAGGCGCGGTACAGGCTGTCGACGTCGTCGACGATGAAGTACACCGCGCCGCCTACCTCGCAGTCACCGCTGTGCTCGGTGAGGAAGATCGTCTGGCCGTCCCGGGTGAGTTGGGCGAACAGCGGGAAGCCGGACTCGAAGCGGTGTTCCCAGTCGACCACGAAACCCAGCCCCTGCACGTAGAACGGCAGGGTGGTGTCTGCGTGGCGCATGCGCAGTTGCGGGATGACGGTCTGGGGCATGGCGGCGGCTCCGAGGTGGGAACCCAGTGTAGTGCCGGCCGCTGGCCGGCACTACCGAAGCCACGCCGGCCAACGGCCGGCATTGCCGACGCGGTCAGCAGGCCGTCGGTGCGGCGGCGATTGCCGCCAGCAGTTCGCGGTTCACCTGCTGGTGACGCGCCTGCCAGACGGGAAGATCATCGGCCCTGATGTCCGGTTGGCCATCCAGCGACGACAGCCAGCGCTTGAAGCGGCTCTGGTAGTTCGCCAGCGAGACTTCGCCGGTGATGTCACTGCCGACCAGGCCACCGGCGCGCAGTGCTTCGATCACCACCAGTGCGTGTTCCAGCTGGAAGCGGCCCTGGTCCCAGTTGCTGCGCGCAACGTCCTCGGCGAATACATCCTTGTCGATCGACAGGTAGGTCGGCTGCGGGGATGCGGCCTGCTCGGCGGCGAACGCGGCGACCAGTGCCTCCGGGTGCTCGAAGCGTCGGAACGCACGGCCCATGCCGAGGCGGTGGCCCCAGCCCACGTCCACGTCCATGCACCAGTACGTCAGGCGTCCACCCATCAGCGGTCGCCAGTGGTTCTCCCAGGCATGACCGAGGCCGATGTCGCTGGAAGTGATGCCGAGCACATGGATGTGCGAGATCTGCGGCAGCTTGCTGGCGGCGTTCACCCACGAGCCGCAGTGCATGCCGAGCGGGAACCGCATGTTGTCCGGATGGTTGTCCAGCACCACCAGCTGGAACGGGGCCTGCCCATGCATGCGGCGCAGCAGTGGCAGGCTCAGGTGGTGGAAGTCGCCGCTGCCGAGCATGACGGTTCCGAGCTGGGCCGGCAGCGGTGCCAGCACGTCAGCGGCGAAACGGTCGAGGGTGGCATTGCTGCAGGCGAAGCGCAGCGGATCGTGCCACTGCGGCAGAGCCAGGGTCTGCGCCTTTGGCAGCGGCAGCACGCCACCGTCCAGGTCCAGGATCAGCGGGGAACGCAACGGCATCGTTCAACCGCCTCCATCAGGTTCGCCCTGCAGGTGCGGGGCCAGCTTGCGCAGGGCGGCGCGCAGCAGCGGGGAGCGTGCGTGGATCGCGTGCCGGGTGGAGGTGAAGCGGGCGCCCAGCTCGGCCTTGATCCGCGAGTCGGTCCAGCCGGCCACGTAGTGGCTCAGGCCGTGCTGCAGCGCGTACTCGAGGTTGTGCATCCAGCTGACCGCGTACAGGTTGTGCTCGCGCGACTGCGGGTACGCCAGGCCGATGTACTTGTCCACCAGCTTGCCGGCATGCACGTAGCACAGGTTCCAGCCGATCAACCGGCCCTGGTGGCGGTACAGGAACATCCGTCCCTGGCCCTGGCTGTCGGCCAGCAGGTACTGGAAATAGGGCAGGTCGAGCTGGTCGAAATGCACCGCGCTCTGCGCGTATACGCCCAGGTACAGCGCGTACAGTTCGGCCTGCAGTTGCGGGTCGGCCAGGGCCGGGTTGCCGGTGGCGATGCAGTCGATCTGCAGGTCATCGCGCGAACGGAGCTTGCGACGGATGTTCTTGCGGCGCGACGATGACAGGCGGCCGAGATAGTCGTCGAGCGAATCGAAATCGATCGCCACCCAGGCCAGCGGCATGCCTTCCAGTTCGACGAAGCCGCGTGTCAGCAGCGCCTGCAGGAAGGCGCCGCTGTGTGCGTTGGCGGCGTCGTCCAGCAGCGGTGAATCGATCGCCAGGTCCTTGACCACCAGCAGCCGGGTATCGCCGATCGCGTGACGCGTCACGTCCTCGGCCAGCGCCTCCGGCGCCACGTCCGCCGGCAACGGGGTGTACTCGGTGCTGGTGGCACCGACGAAGCGCGTCTTCCAGGTAATCCAAGGTCGCCACAGGCGCGACAGCGGCAGGCCGAGCAGCCTGCCGCGCAGGTCGTCATCCATGGTGGTGGTCAGATCCAGCGGCGCATGGAAGGTCGGCAGGCCGCTGGGAAGGCGGCCTGCCTCGAATCCGAGCGGCGGGTGGGCCAGGAAGCCCTCCAGCAGCGCGGCCGGTTCCAGCGCGGTGCTGGATGCGCGTGACGTCATTTCCATCGGCACGGGAACCGGCAGCGCATCGACCTCAGCCCTTGGCCTTGGTCAGCGCCTGGTCGAGCAGGGTGATCGCCAGGTCGATTTCTTCGTAGCTGATGTCCAGCGACGGCGCGAAGGTGATCACGTTCTTGTACCAGCCACCCACGTCGAGCACGAGGCCCATGCGCTTGCCGTCGTGCAGCAGGTCACCGGCCAGGCCGATGTCGACCATGCGGTCCAGCAGCTCCTTGTTCGGCGTGTAGCCGTCGGCCTGGCAGATTTCCGCACGCAGCGCCAGGCCCAGGCCGTCGACGTCGCCGATTTCCGGGTGGCGCTTCTGCAGGCCGCGCAGGCCGTCGAGGAAGTACGCGCCCTTTTCCGGCACGGTGCGCTCGTAATCCATTTCCTTGCCCAGCTTCAGCACTTCCAGGCCCAGGCGGGTGCCCAGTGGGTTGGAGTTGAAGGTGGAGTGGGTGGAGCCCGGCGGGAACACGGTCGGGTTGATCAGCTCTTCGCGCGCCCACAGGCCCGACAGCGGGTTCAGGCCGTTGGTCAGCGCCTTGCCGAACACCAGCACGTCCGGGGTCACGCCGAAGTGCTCGATCGACCACAGCTTGCCGGTGCGCCAGAAGCCCATCTGGATTTCATCGACGACCATCAGGATGCCGTACTTGTCCAGCACGCGCTTGAGGCCGGTGAAGAAGTTGCGCGGCGGGATGACGTAGCCACCGGTGCCCTGGATCGGCTCGACGTAGAACGCGGCGTACTCGGCCTGGCCGACCTTGGGATCCCACACGCCGTTGTACTCGCTTTCGAACAGGCGCTCGAACTGCCACACGCAGTGGTCGGAGTACTCGTCCGGGGTCATGCCCTTCGGGCGACGGAAGGGGTACGGAAACGGGATGAACATCGCGCGCTCGCCGAAGTGGCCGTAGCGGCGGCGGTAGCGGTAGCTGGAGGTGATCGACGACGCACCCAGGGTGCGGCCGTGGTAGCCGCCCTCGAAGGCGAACATCAGGCTCTTGCCGCCGCGCGCGTTGCGCACGATCTTCAGCGAGTCTTCAATGGCCTGAGCACCGCCAACGTTGAAGTGCACGCGACCGTCGAGGCCGAACTTCTCGTGCATGTCCACGGCAATGGTCTTGGCCAGCTGCACGCGGGTCGGGTGCAGGTACTGGCTGGCGACCTGCGGCAGGGTGTCGATCTGGTCCTTCAGTGCATCGTTCAGGCGCTTGTTGCTGTAGCCGAAGTTGCACGCCGAGTACCACATCTGCAGGTCGAGGTAGGGCACGCCCGCGCCGTCGAACATGTAGCTGCCTTCGCCGCGCTGGAAGATCTTCGGCGGATCGACGTAGTGGACGGTGTCGCCGAAGGAGCTGTAGCGGGCTTCGTCGGCCAGCAGCTGCGCATCGGAGGCAGCGGCGTCGGCGTTCTTGTCAAAAATATTCATGCAGTTCGGTTCCGTGAAGGACGTTCGAAAGGGGTAACAGGGGAGCGCGCCTGGAAGGGAGTGCTCAGGCGGTGGCAAGCAGCAGGGGCAGTGCGGCGGGCTGCGGGCTGGCGTCGAGGCGACGTGGCTGCAGCAGGCTGCCATCGAGCAAGCGCGGCAGCAGTGCGATTGCATCGTGGAAGGTGTCGATGGCGGCATGCTCGATGCCGGCATTCGTGCAATGGGTAATCAGGCGGCGCTTGGCGAACACGAAGTCGGCGTCTTCGGACACGCAGAAATCCGAGCTGCCGTCGCCGATCATCAGCACGCGCGGTGCTTCGTTGGCGCGCGCCTGCGCGGCGCAGGCGCATTTGCAGGTGCCACTGCGGCAGCCTTCGGCCTGGTAGGGCGATTCCAGTTCCCAGTGGTCATCGCACCAGCGCAGGTGGTTGGCCACCACCGGCAGCTGCGCCAGGCCGTGGTTGGCGAGGATGCGATGGATCGCATAGTCCAGGCCGTCGCTGACGATGCGCAGTGGCAGGCCCAGCTGTTCGGCACGGCTGACAAAGGCGGCGAAGCCCGGATCGATCTGCACCTGGTCCAGATGGGCATCGAGCGTGGCCGGGTCCAGCTTCAGCAGCCGCACCTGGCCCTGCATGCATTCACGCGAGCCGATCTTTCCCGCCTTCCACTGGTCTTCCAGTTCCTGCCAGCCCGGCTGGCCGTACTTTTCCAGCAGCGAGTCGATGACATCTTCGAGGCTGATGGTGCCGTCGAAGTCACACAGGATGCTCCAGCGCATGGGCAGGTCCGTCGATGAAAGAAGCGTCCGGCACGATGCCGGGGCAGGCTCAATGTAGGCAGGCCGCCTTTCTCGTTCCTTTCCTGTTGAAAGGCGCTTTTGACGGGCTGGGAAAGCGTTCAGGAAAGTACATGGATGAATGCGCGGAGCGCAGGCCACGCATGCACGTGCGGGTCAGGCGCGGGCCAGGACCTGCAGTATTTCGGCCGTCTCCTCACGGGTCTGCCAAGCGCTGTTGCCAAGGGTGAGCATGCGTGCGGCGAAGTCACGTGCATTGGGCACGTCCTCCTGCGGCACGATGCCACGCAGGTAGGCGTAGTCGGGCAGGGCATGGATGAACATGCGGCTGGCACCGAGGCCGCGCGGCCACAGGTCGTCCAGCGCGGCATCGCGCGCGCGCTGGCTGGGCAGCAGCAGCATCAGCATCGGCCAGGTGCCGCCGGTGCCGGCCAGGCCATCGACCACCTCCACCGCTGGCAGTTGTGCCAGCTGCACGCGCAACTGCAGTGCGCGCAGGCGCCCGGCCTGCAGGAACGCCGGCAATCGCCGCGCGGCATGGGCACCGATGTTCTGTCGCCATCGACTGACCCGGTGCTGCGGTATGTCCAGCGGGAAAACATCACCGACCGCGTCTTCCAGATCGCCACGCTGCAGTGCGTTGCGCAGCGGATTGCCGTACACCAGCGACAGCAGCGAGGGGCGATAGCAGGCGGCAAGGCCAAGCAGCTGCACACTGCGAAGCAGCTCCCAGCGCAGGTTGAAGCGCACGTGTTCGGCGGCATGCTCGGCCAGTTCGGCGCGCAGTTCGTCATCGCGGCTGACCAGCAGGCCGCCTTCGTGCAGGCTCAGCCCCTTGCCGGCGGCCAGGCTGAAGAATCCGATGTCGCCACGCAGGCCGACACTGCTGTTGCCCACCCGTGCGCCCAGCGCCTGTGCGGCATCTTCGATGACCCAGGCGCCGGCGCTGCGGGCGATGTCGCAGGCCCGTTCGACATCGGCGATGCGACCGCCGAGGTGGGTCGGCAGGATGGCCAACGTACGCGCATCGGCCAACCGTTCGAGCTGGCCGGGATCGAAGTCGAAGTGGCCGCGCCGGGTATCGCACAGCTGCACGCGCAGGCCGAGGCTGTGCACCGCGATCGGCACCAGCGGGCAGGTGTAGGCCGGCATGATCACCGTGTCGCGCCTGGGCGCGCGCTTGCGCAGGGTGCGCAGGGCGATCAGCAGCGCGTGCGTGCCGGAACAGGTCAGCTGCAGCGGCGGCGTGCCCAGCTGGTTGGCCAGGATCCCGCGCAGGTCACCGCCACCGGGAAGGAAGTCGGTGGCCTGCATCGGCAGGCCGGCGGTCGGTGGCAGTTCGCGCGCGAACAGGCTCATCGCAACGCGCTCACGAAGCGTTTTCGGTGGGACTGTGCGGGTCGTCCGCTTCCGCGCGGGCGAGGCAGACGATGCCGGCCACGATCAGCACCGCACCGACCAGGTGGTGCAGGGTGAGAGGCTCTTTCAGCAGCCACGCCGAGAGCAGCAGTACGCTGATGACCTCCAGGTGCGAGGCCGCGAACGCCGGGCCGATCGGTGCATGCCGCAGCAGGCTCATCCAGGTGAAGAATGCACCCACGTAGCCCAGGATGGCGCCGTACACCCATGGTTGCGACAGCACGCGCAGCAGCCAGGTGGTGTTGGCCTCGACCGGCAGCGCAGCATCGCCGGCGTACTTGAAGCACAGCTGGGCCAGGGTGTCGAAGGCCATCAGCAGGGGGAAGCCGATCACATACAGGCGCCTCACGAGCCGGCCCCCACCACTGCCACGCCCGCGGTGACCAGCAGCATCCCGGTCACCCGCAATGGCGTGAGCTTCTCGCGGAACAGGATGCGGCCGGCGATCATCAGCGCCACGATGTTGATCGAGCCCAGCAGCACGCCCTTGGACAGCGGAACCAGTGACAGGAAGGCGATCCAGGCGACGAACTCAAGCACGTAACAGGCGATGCCGATCCACAGCCAGGGGCGGCTGAGCATGTGCTTCCAGCGCTGCAGTCCCTCGCCCTCCTGCGGGTCGCTGGCGGCGGCCTTGAAGGCGAGCTGGCCACCGGTATCGAGCACGACATTGGCCAGCCACAGCAGCGTGGCAAGTGCCCCCATCTCAGGCCACCGCCTTGAGGACGCCGCTGCGTTCACCGATCCCGGTGAAGAAGCGTGCGCTGCGGCGGATCACCTCGCGGCGTTCGCGGTCGATCGTGATCATGTGGTAGCTGTCCTCCAGCACCACCAGTTCCTTCGGGCCACTGACCCGCGACATCACCAGTTCGGCATTGCCCATGCTGGCCACGTCGTCTTCGCGCGCGTGCATCACCAGGCACGGGGCGGTGACCTGGTGCAGGTGGCGGCGGGTCCAGTTGCTCAGCGCCCGCATCTCGGCCAGCGCGTGCCAGGGATTGCCCGGAAGGCCGGCCGCCGCGCTGTCGCCGGACAGCATGGCGGCGCTGACCTGCGCACGCAGGCGCTCGTCGCGCAGGCCGTACGGCGGTTCTTCCATGAACATGCGGTCGCGGCCGATGTTGAAGCGCTTGAACCACGGCAGCAGGAACGAGAGGCGGGCGACGGCGGGTATGTTCCAGCCGTCGTAGCGGAACGTGGCGCCATACACGCCGACGCCGGACACCCAGTCCGGTCGTCGAGCAGCAAGTGCCAGCGACAGCACCGCGCCCATCGACAGGCCACCGACGAACAGCTGGTCGACCTTGCCGCGCAGGCTTGCCGCCGCATCTTCCACGCCCTGGTACCACTGTTCCCAGGTGGTCGCCAGCAGGTCATCCACGGTGCCGCAATGGCCGGGCAGCTGCACGCCGTGTACGGTGAAGCCGGCGTTGTTCAGCCCTTTGCCCAGCATGCGCATTTCCGCCGGGGTACCGGTCAGGCCGTGGACCAGCAGCACGCCCTGCGGGCCACCGGGGAGGAAGAAGTCGTGCGAGTCGGTCACCTGGCGGCTCCGGGACGGCAGTGGGGAGGGTCAGGATCGCAACCGCGATTTTCGCCAGCCTTTCAGCGCCCCGGTCCGGGTCAGGGGCCCTTCAGCAGCGGCAGCGTGATGGCGACCTTGAGCCCGCCGCCGGGGCGGTTGAGGAAGGTCAGGCGCCCGCCGAAGTGCTCCACCGCCTCGTGGGCGATGGCCAGGCCCAGGCCGGTGCCGCTGGCGGTGGTGCCGGGGGCGCGGAAGAAGCGCTCGCCCAGCCGCGGCATCACGTCCTCGGGTACGCCGGGCCCGTTGTCCTCCACGTACAGTTCGACGTCGTTGTCATCCAGCGCGTGCACGCCGACGGTAACGGTCGCATCGCGGCCGGCATAGCGCAGCGCATTGTCGATCAGGTTGTCCAGTGCTTCCTGCAGCTGGGCACCGTTGCCGAGCACGCGCAGCGGCTGGGGGCTGCCGCGGTAACCCAGATCGATGCCATCGCGGATCGCTTCAGGCACGCGTGTACCGACCCACTGCGGCACCCGTTCGCACAGGTCCAGTGCCTCCACCGTCTCCGGCACGGTCTGGGCCCGGCTCAGCGCCAGCAGCTGGGTGCTGACCCGCGCGGTGCGCTGGTTGAGCCGGCGGATGTGCTGCAGTGCCTCGCGCACCGTGTCCGGGTCGCCATGCGCCAGTGCCTGGTCCACGTGCAGGGCCATGCCGGCCAACGGCGAGCGCAGCTGGTGCGCGGCGTCGGCGATGAAACGGTTCTGCAGGGTGATCATTTCCGCCTGGCGGGCAAACAGATCGTCGATGGTGCTGATCAGTGGCTGGATTTCCTCCGGCACGTCGGCGTCGGAGATCGGCGCCAGTTCGCCGCGGCGCTGTGCCAGGCGGGTCCTCAGCGGGGTCAGGATGCGCAGGCCATGGGTCACCCCGAACCAGACCAGCGCGGCAGTGCCCAGCGCCAGCATGGTCATCAGCGGGATGATGATCATCAGGATCTCGCGCGCGCGCTGGCGTCGTTCGGCCATGCTTTCGGCCACGGTCACCGCCAGCTGGTCCTGCGGATCGTTCATCGCACGCGTGCAGACGGTGGCCATGCGCACCGGCTGGCCGTTGAGAATGCCATCGTACAGGGTGGGGTCCACGCCGGTGCATTCCTGCGAAGGCGCGTAGGCACTGAAATCTGCATTGCCGCTGAGCGTCCCCTGGCGGCTGCTGTCGACATTGAAATAGCGATGGCCGTCGGGCTCGTACTCGATCAGGAAGCGCGCCTGCGGAGACAGGTCGCTGGTCACCGGCATGGTGCTCAGCATCTGCGCGAACGAGTGCGTGTCGTCGATCAGGTTGCGGTCGTGGATGCGGTTGGAATAGTCCAGCGCAACGTAATAGGCCAGGATCGTATTGAAGGTGAGCAGGCCCAGCATCGGCAACGCCAGGAAGGCGAGCAGGCGCCGGCGCAGGCTGGGCGGTCCACTGATCACGGGGCGCTGTCGTCCTGCGCGTCTTCCAGCATGTAGCCCAGCCCGCGCACGGTGCGGATGCCCATGCCGCCCGGCTGCAGCTTGCGGCGCAGGCGGTGCAGGGCGATGTCCAGGCCGTTGTCGGTCAGGTCCTGGCCCCAGTCGCACAGCGCTTCCACCAGTTGCGCGCGTGACACGATGCGCTCTGCACGCACCGCCAGCGCCGACAGCAGGCCGAACTCGCGTGCGGTCAGTTCAAGTGATTGGTCGTCGATCCATACGCGGTGCCCGGCCAGGTCCAGGCGCAAGCGGCCGATGCGCAGGTCCGGATTGCCATTGCTGGTGACCCGCCGCAGCTGTGCACGCACGCGGGCTTCGAATTCATCCAGTGCGAACGGCTTGACCAGGTAGTCGTCGGCACCGAGGTCGAGCACGCGCACCCGCTCGGCCAGGCCGTCACGCGCGGTCACCACCAGCACCGCCAGGCCATCGCCACGCTGGCGCAGTCGTTGCAGCACGTCGCGGCCATCCAGTTGCGGCAGCCCCAGGTCCAGCACCAGCAGTGCATACTGGGTCGAGCCCAGTGCTGCATCGGCGTGCGCACCGTTGTCGACGTGGTCGACCACGTGCCCCTGCCGGCGCAGCGAGGCGCACAGGCCGGATGTCCGGGTCGTCTTCAGCAATCAGAACGCGCATGCGCGGGGCTCCTGTAACGGTCAGGCCCACCGGCTGGACGGGCGGGCCTCTCGGCTGCCGAAGGGTAGCCGCAAACCGGGTGAAGGTGGAGCGCGCCGGCACCTCCCGGCGCCGTCACGCTGTCCCTCCATTCAGTCCTGCAGCCCCGGCTCACCCAGCGCCAGCGGCATCCGGGAGCCATCCAGCAGGCCACGGCTGAGCTTGCCCTCCTCGATGAACAGTAGTTCGCCGTTCTCGCCGTTCTTGATGCTGCTGTCGATGGCGATCACGCGGTCGCCGTGGAAGCTGCTGACGTGTGGCATCGACGTATGGCCGACCACGATGCGCTTGAGCTGCAGGCGGTCGAGCACGGCCTGCACACCCGCGGTGTCAAGGCGGCCATCGAAATAGCCGCGGTACCAGATCGGGCTGGTCTTGCCGTCATACAGCGGTGCGGTGGCCGGGTCGGCCTTCACTTCGGCCTTGGGCAGGCCCAGCGAGGCCTGGTAGGCCGCGTTGGTGCGTGCCGGGTCCAGCGCCAGCTGCACCGCCTCGGGCGAGATGCCGCCGTGCAGGAACAGGGTATCGCCGATCTTCAGCAGTACCGGTCGGGTGCGCAGCCACTGCCCGATCACCGAGTCGGCGCCATACAGCTGCGGGTAGCTGCGGCCCAGCAGCTGGGCGCTGCGCAGGTACTTGGGGTTGACGTAGCGCAGGTCGTCGTACAGCACCATGGTTTCGTGGTTGCCGAGCACGAAGTGCACGGCGCCACCGGCGGCGGCCGCCTGCTGCTGCAGGCCGTAGAGCAGCCAGAACGCCTCGGTCACCTGCGGGCCGCGGTCGAACACGTCGCCGGCGATGACCAGCGTGTCCTTGCCCAGCGCCCAGCGATCCTCCGCGTCGATCACGTGATGGGCACGCAGCAGGCGCACCAGCAACCCGTACTGGCCGTGAATGTCGGACAGCGCGACGATGCGCGGTGTGGCCGGCAGCACCGAGACCGAGGCTGCATTCGGCGCAGCCACATGCACGGTGTGTTCGTAGCCGCAGCGCGGTGCGATATCGGTCCCTGTTGCCCCGGAGGCAAGCGTGCGCGATTCGACCTTGTCGGCGCAGATCCACTTGGCCTGCACCCGGTCGCCCTGGCGGAACACATAGGGGCCATCGGCCTGCACGTGGTCGGCGGGCGCGGCAACCTCGCGGGCCTGCGTGGTTCCGGCGCTGCAGGCCAGCAACGGCAGCAGCAGGGCGGTCATCAGGGAAGAGCGATAGCGCGACATCGTCGTTGTCCGGCGGCGGAAACATCCGATGCTAACCGGCGCGACCGGGTCGCGGTGTGCGCGAATGGGCGGGTCAGGCGCTGTGCCCGTCGTCCCTGAGCTTGCGCACACGGGTGGCGGCGGCCTGCAGGGGCCGACCGTCGCGCCCGCGCGGC
The DNA here is from genome assembly GCF_037079935.1 of Stenotrophomonas maltophilia group sp. Smal12. Lineage (NCBI taxonomy): Bacteria > Pseudomonadati > Pseudomonadota > Gammaproteobacteria > Lysobacterales > Lysobacteraceae > Stenotrophomonas > Stenotrophomonas maltophilia group sp. Smal12. Next base: position 23,370 of record NZ_JBAWUK010000032.1, read on the forward strand.
TGCATGTACGGCAGCGGTCGCCGCGTGCTGGATTCGATCAGCTGCGAATGAGCTTCGTCTGCACCGAAGCGATGGCGTTCACCCCATTGGCGCAGCGCGACCAGCACCGGGAACAGCGCCTGGCCCGCGGCGGTGAGCACGTATTCCTGGTAGGCCGAGCCGTCGGAGGCCGGTTGCAGTTGCAGGATGCCGGCCTCGACCAGCCTGCGCAGGCGATCGCTGAGGATGTTGCGGGCGGCGCCCAGGCTGCGCTGGAAGTCGCCGAAGCGGGTGATGCCATCGAAAGCATCGCGGATCACCAGCAACGCCCAGCGGTCACCGAGCAGGTCGGCGCTGCGGGCGACGGGGCAGGGGCTGTCTGCGTGCATGGCGGTCTCCGTCCTATGTGGTTGCAGTTTAAAACCAAAGTAGCTAGCCTGCATCTGGTTTCAATATGAAACCAGATGACGAATGCCATGCCGATTCCACGCCCCCTGCTGGTGCTGCTTGCGGTTGCCGCCGGCGCCAGCGTTGCCAACGTCTATTACGCGCAGCCGCTGCTGGATCAGCTTGCACACGCCTTCGCGCTGGAGCGGACGGTTGCCGGCGCGGTGCTGGCCGCGACCCAGGCCGGCAGCGTGCTGGCATTGCTCGGGTTGCTGCCGCTGGCTGATCGCGTTGACCGGCGGCACCTGCTGCGGCTGCAGCTGGCGGCACTGGTGGCAGCCCTGCTGTGGCTGGCAGCGGCACGCACGGCCGGTTGGCTGTTGTCGGGCATGCTGCTGGCCGGGCTGTTGGGCACCGCGCTGACCCAAGGCTTGATCGCCTACACGGCAGCGATGGCTCCGGCCGCGCAGCGCGGGCGCGTGGTGGGGGTGGTGCAGGGCGGGGTGTTCATCGGGTTGCTGCTGGCGCGCGTGCTGTCCGGCACGGTGGCGGCCATTGCCGGCTGGCAAGCAGTCTATCTGCTGTCGGCAGCGCTGATGGCGACCCTGGCCGCACTGCTGTGGCGGCGCCTGCCGGCTGTGCCGATACCCGTGGTGCCGCCGCGTTGGCGCGACCTGATCGGCTCGATGCTGGGCATGCTGCGCCGGGATCGAACGCTGCGCGAGCGCGGTCCACTGGCGTTGCTGCTGTTTGCCGGACTCAACGTGTTCTGGGCGGCGGCCCCCTTGCCGCTGTCGGCCCCACCGCTGCAGTGGTCCACTGCGGCCATCGGTGCGCTCGGCCTGGCTGGGGTGGCAGGTGCATTGATGGCGTCGCGGGTCGGGCACTGGATGGACCGCGGTTTTGCCGATCGGGTCAGTCTTGGCGCGCTGCTGTTGATGCTGGTCGCGTGGTGGCCGCTGCTGGGCCTGCCGCAGTCGCTGTCGTTGCTGCTGCTGGGCGTGATCGTGCTCGATCTGGGTGGGCAGGCGCTGCATGTCTCGAACCAGGCGCTGCTGCTGCGCGCGCCGGGCGAGCAGCATGGACGCCTGGTGGCGCTTTACATGCTCTTCTATGCGGTGGGTAGTGGTGCCGGTGCGGCTGCCGGGCCCTGGGTGCACGCCCGGCACGGCTGGCCTGCCGTGTGCCTGCTGGGCGCCGGCATCGCGCTGCTGGCGCTGCTGTGGTGGGCAGCGTGGCGGAGGCGGGCGGTGAAAGCAGCGGCTGCCGCGCGAATCGGTAGAGTCGACTGTTAGTCGACTGCTCCTCGTTCCGACGGCGAAAAGCTCCGCGCTGCGCGCGGTAGTACTAACAGTCGACTCTACCCGCCACCGGGATTCTTCATTTCCGCCAGTTCAGCGCTGCAACGCGCGCCGCCCCGGCGCTTCCTGCAGGTCGGCGCTGGCCACCACCACGCGGTTGCGGCCGCTGCGCTTGGCCTCGTACATCGCCGCGTCGGCACGTGCCATCAAGCGTTCGTAGTCCGGGTGGCCATCATGGCCGGCCACGCCGATGCTGGCAGTCAGCGACAGAACCTGGCCGTTGGCCAGTGCCACTGGCGACTGCGCGATCTGCCGGCGCAGGCTCTCGGCGATCACCGAGGCCTGTGACTCACTGGCGGCAACCAGCACCACCACGAACTCCTCGCCGCCGTAGCGGAACAGGTAGTCGCTGCCGCGGGTCAGCTGGCCGAGCAGGCCGGCGACGTGCTGCAACGCGCGGTCGCCGGCATCGTGGCCGTGGCCGTCGTTGATCGCCTTGAAGTGATCCAGGTCGAGCAGCAGCAGCGAGAACGGCGTGCGGTTGCGCGTGGCCAGCTCGATCTCCCTGCGCAGCACGGTAGGCAGGAAGCGGCGGTTGAGCAGGTTGGTCAGGGCATCGCTGCCGGCATCCAGTTCACCGATGCGTTCGAACAACAGCGTCATCAGGGTACGGATGGCGGCCAGGTCCTCGCGAATGGCCGGCAGCACCGCCAGTCGTTGCGCCGGGGTGTCATGGTTTGCCCGCTGCAGGTTGCCGTCGATGCGGGCCATCAGTTGGCCGACCTGCTGGGTTTCGCTGCTCTCGCCGAAGCTGGGGATGCCCTTGTGGGTGAACCACAGGCCGAATTCCGAGGTCGCCAGGCTGGCGCTTTCTCCGGCCTGCACGTGTCCGGCGAGTGCGTAGAGCAGGGCGTTCTCCCAGTCCAGCAGCAGTGCACGCTGGCGCTCGCGTTCAGTACCGACATTCTGCACCAGCGAGAACAACCGGTAGGCAGCATCGGCGCGGGTGGAGCGCTCACGTGCATGGGTGTAGGCCAGGGTCATGCCTTCCATGGCGATGTCCATGATCGCGCTGAGGCAGTCGATGGCGGCGAACGCGGTGGCGCTGTCGGGCGCGTCGTCGCGCAGGCGCACGAACAGCTCGTGCTTGAGTACGCGCGCGCCGCGGGTGACCAGGTCGACCGGAATGCCGACCCGGGCATGCACATCGCCGATCACCCGTTGCGAGGCAACGGTGGCGGCAATGCCGTCGGCATCGGTGGTCAGCAGCTGCACCAGCCAGCGCTGCATGGCCGGTTGCAGGCGTTGCTTGACCTGATCGTGGGACAGGAAGCGGCGTGCACGCCCGTCCTGCAACAGCACTTCGTAGAAGCGTTGGGCCAGCGCCGGCGGGGCATCGGTTGCGGCGGCGTGCAGCAGCGCGGTGGCGGCAGGGCCGGCCTGTTGCAGGCAGTGCTGCCAGGCCTCGGCCAGCGGCTGGCTGGCATCGTCCAGTTGGGGTGGTTCCACGTCGATCTCTGACTGCGTACGGCAAACCACGGGTATCGGCCGCGGTGGCGTGCGGTTGATGGTGGGCAAGCCGGCCAGTTTAAGCGCGATGCAGGGTCGTCCGGCACGCAGGCCACATCACGCCTGCGGTAGCAATGAGCGAACGCATTTGAGAATCACTCGCATTGATGGGAGAATGCGCGCACGGATCGGGCCGCAGGCGACTGCAGCGACGCTCCGCCTCCCCCTCGTCGTTGCCTCAAGCCCTTTGCCAGAGGCCCCGTTGCCCTGCCAGAAGGTCCAGATCATGTCTCCTGCCGTTGTCCTCTCGCCGCGCCCGCTGGCGCTCGCCGTTGCCGCCCTGCTGGCGGGCAGCGCCCTGACCGCCCAGGCTGAAGCCGACGCCACCGATATCGACACGGTGCACGTCACCGCCTCGCAGATTGCCCGCCAGGCGTTGGGTACCTCGACCATCACCGCCGAGGACATCGCCAGGCGCCCACCGGCCAACGACATCGCCGAACTGCTGCGCACCATGCCGGGCGTCAACCTCACCGGCAACAGCGCCTCGGGCCAGTATGGCAACAACCGCCAGATCGACCTGCGCGGCATGGGCCCGGAAAACACCCTGATCCTGGTCGACGGCAAGCGCATCGGTGCGCGCGATGCCGTGCGCATGGGCCGCAGTGGCGAGCGCAACACGCGCGGCGACACCAACTGGGTGCCGGCGGAGATGATCGAGCGCATCGAAGTGCTGCGCGGACCGGCGGCGGCACGCTATGGCTCCGGTGCTTCCGGTGGCGTGGTCAACATCATCACCAAGCGCCCGACCGGCGACCTGACCGGTGCGGTCGACCTGTACGGGCTGGTGCCCGAACACAGCGCCGAAGGTGGCAGCGAGCGCGTCGGCCTGCAGCTGAGTGGGCCGATGACCGACACGCTGTCGTTCCGCCTGTACGGCAACCTCAACAAGACCGACGCCGATTCACTCGATCTCAACCGCCAGTACGCCACCCAGCCGAACGCAGTGCCACCGGCTGGCCGCGAGGGCGTCAAGAACCGCGACATCAACGCGCTGCTGCGCTGGGACGTGACCGCCGACCAGGTGGTCGAGTTCGAGGCCGGCACCAGCCGCCAGGGCAACATCTATGCTGGTGACCGCGCGGTCAGCACCACCGGCACTTCGACCGGCATCGATCTGGCCGCCCTGGCCGACGGCAAGGCGGAAACCAACCGCATGTACCGCAACACCGGCGCGATCACCCATCGTGGCCGCTGGGGCGATGTCACCTCGCGGGTGACCGCTGCAGTTGAAGCGGTGAACAACTCGCGCATCAACGAAGGCCTGGCCGGTGGCCCGGAAGGCAGCTTCAACGGCACCGACTGGTCGACCTCGCGCCTGCGCAACTACCAGCTGGATGGCGAAGTGAGCTTCCCGACCACGCTGGGCGGCGCCGAGAACATCTGGACGTTGGGCTTTGAATACCTGGACAGCCGGCTGACCGACCCTTATTCGATGAGCCAGTCCAGCAGCAGCGGCGGTGGCATCCCGGGGCTGTCGGCCGATCGTGCGCGCGGCAAGGCCGATGCGCAGACCACGGCGGTGTTCGTGGAAGACAACATCTACCTGGGTGAGCGCTGGATCGTTACCCCGGGCCTGCGCTTTGACCACCACAGCCAGTTCGGCAACAACACCAGCCCCAGCCTCAATGCGCAGTTCCGCATCAACAGCGAATGGGTGGTGAAGGGCGGCATCGCCCGCGCGTTCAAGGCGCCGAACCTGTATCAGTCCAATCCGGACTATCTCTACTACACCCGCGGCAACGGCTGCCCGAATGCGCTGCCGAGCCTGGGCGCCGGTTGCTACATGCGCGGCAACGCGGACCTGAAGGCGGAAACCAGCCTGAACAAGGAACTGGGCATCGAGTGGGCACCGCAGAGCGGCTGGCAGGCGTCTTTGACCTACTTCCACAACGATTACAAGGACAAGATCCAGGCCGGCTACACCCAGATCGGGCTGACCGCCGACACCAAGGGCCGCATCTTCCGCTGGGAAAACGCGCCGAAGGCGATCGTGCAGGGGCTGGAAGGCAACCTGGTCATTCCGCTGCTGGGCGAGCAGGGCAACCGCCTGAAGTGGAGCAACAACTTCACCTACATGGTGGAAAACGAGAACAAGACCACGCACCAGCCGTTGTCGGTGATCCCGAAGTACACGATCAACACCATGCTGGACTGGCAGGCCACCGACAGGCTGTCCGTGCTGCTGACCGGCACCTTCTACGGCAAGCAGGAACCGGCCACGACCAACATCAACAACGACCCGCGCTGCACCGGCAGCTGCGATGCATCGATCGCGCTGCAGGATCGTGGCGCGTACAACATCTGGGGCGTGAGCGCGCGCTACAAGGTGACCGAGACGGTCAGCTTCGGCTTCGGCGTGAACAACCTGGCCGACAAGCGCCTGTTCCGCGAGGCCAACAGCAGTGATGCCGGCGCGGCGACCTACAACGAGCCGGGCCGCGCGTACTGGGCCAGCCTGCGCTTCGGCTTCTGACCGCAGGCCGGCGTCGATCTGCAGCCCTCGCCGGGCCATGCCCGACGAGGACTCGTGTGGCCTGCAATGTTATAAACATCGTAATAGTCTCCTCCGCCGGCACCGCGTAGCCTGCACCGCATCGCAAAGGAGCTGTTGCCATGGGCCACGACCACGATCACCTGCCATCCCAGATCCGCCACGAGAAGCCCTTGTGGTGGGCACTCGGCCTGACCACCACCTTCCTCGTCGTCGAAGTGGTGGGCGCGTTCTGGACCAACAGCCTGGCGCTGTTGTCCGACGCCGCACACATGGCCACCGATGCGCTGGCGCTGATGATCGCGCTGGTCGCGGTACGGTTGAGCCGGCGCCCGCCGGATGCGCGCCGCACCTACGGCTATGCACGGCTGGAAGCGTTGGGCGCGATGATCAACGGTGCCATGCTGTTCGTGGTCGCCGCCTACATCCTGTGGGAGGCGGTCGGCCGCTTCCGCCAGCCGCAGGAGATCGCCTCCTCCGGCATGCTGGTGATCGCGGCTGCGGGCCTGGTCATCAACCTGATCTCGATGCGCCTGCTGCAGGCGGGCAGTGGCGAGAGCCTCAACGTGAAGGGCGCCTACCTGGAAGTGTGGGCCGACATGCTCGGCTCGGTGGCAGTGATTGCGGGCGCATTGTTGATCAAGTGGACCGGATGGAAACCGATCGACCCGATCCTGGCCGTGCTGATCGGCCTGTGGGTGCTGCCGCGTACCTACGTGCTGATGCGTGAGGCGATCAACGTACTGCTGGAAGGCGTGCCCAAGGGCATGGACGTGGACAGGGTGCGCGACAGCCTGTCCGGCCACGCCGCAGTCCTGGACGTGCATGACCTGCACGTGTGGGCGCTGGCTTCCAGCACCCCGGCGCTGACCGCGCACATCGTGATGCGCGAGGGCACCGATGCCGATGCGCTGCGCCGTGAGCTGGGCGGACGCCTGCATGATGACTTCGGTATCGAGCACGTGACACTGCAGATCGAAGCGGACCACTGCGGCGAAGCCTGTGGCGGGCCGGCGCCGGCCAAGGGCGGCGGACACGAGGGCCATGAGGGCCACGACCACGGCGAGGACGCGCAGGGCCATCGTGGCCATGTGCATCGTTGATCGAAGATGACGCGCGCGCCGGGAGACGCCCGGCGCAGCTATTCGTCCCGCCGCGAGGCCAGCCGATCCGCCAGCCGGGTTGGCTCCGGCAGCCGATAGCCACGCAGGGTGTGCTGCACCCAGCCCAGCGCGGTATCGGCACTGACCCGATGGCCACCGGCCACGAACAGCGGCTTGCAGCGAACCTTGCTGCGCAGCACCCAGCCCAGCTGCTCTTCGCCATCCAGCAGTGGTGTATGCGCGCCGACCTCGGCGCCCGGTTCGACGAACCTTCCCGCCAGTTTCGATTTCGCCACGCCGATGCTCGGCAGGTCGGTGACCACGCCCAGATGCGCGGCCACGCCCAGCCGGCGCGGATGGCTGATGCCGTGGCCATCGACGAACACCACGTCCGGTGCCCGCGGCAGCAGCGCCAGCGCGGCCAGCAGCGCCGGCAGCTCGCGGAAGCTGAGCAGGCCGGGGATATAGGGCATCACCGTGGGGATGCGCGCGATCTCCTGCGCCACGGGCTGCAGCGTCCTTGCATCCAGCAGCACCGCCGCGGCGCGGGTAATGGCACCGTTGTCCTCGAAGCCGACGTCCAGCCCGGCCAGCCAGCGCACGTCACGGGGCAGGCGGTCCTGGCGTTCCACGCGGGCGGCCAGTTGCAGCTGTTGCGCGCGGGCAGCGGTGACGCTGCCTTCCCAGCGCCCGGGGTCGATCACCGTATTCATTGGCTGCAGCATCGCATGCGCGGCGCCACGGCACGGTGAGCGGCCACCGGGGCTACAATGGCGGCCTGCCTTTCCTCGCGTTGGAGACCCTGCAGTGACCCGTAGACTCGTACTGTTGCGCCATGGCCAGAGCCAGTGGAACCTGGACAACCGCTTCACCGGCTGGGTCGATGTCGACCTGACCGAGCAGGGGCGCCGGGAAGCGGCTGCCGCCGGTCGCCTGATGCGCGAGGAAGGCCTGCAGTTCGACGTCGCCCATACCTCCGTGCTGAAGCGCGCCATCCACACCCTGCAGGGTGCGCTGGCCGAGCTGGAGCAGGACTGGCTGCCGGTGAACAAGTCCTGGCGCCTCAACGAGCGCCACTACGGCGGCCTGCAGGGCCTGGACAAGGCCGAGACCGCTGCCAAGCACGGCGAAGAGCAGGTCAAGGTGTGGCGTCGTTCGTACGACATCCCGCCGCCGCCGATGGACCTGGAAGATCCGGGCCACCCGATCCATGACCGCCGTTACGCCGGCCTGGACCGCAACGCGCTGCCGGGCACCGAATCGCTGGCCACCACCCTGGACCGCGTGCTGCCGTACTGGCACGACGCCATCGCGCCGCAGCTGAAGGACGGCAAGACCGTGCTGGTCACCGCCCACGGCAACTCGCTGCGTGCGTTGTACAAGTACCTCAACAACGTCTCGCGCGAGGAAATCCTCGAGCTGAACATCCCGACCGGCATCCCGCTGCTGTTCGAACTGAACGATGACCTGACCGTGCAGTCGTTCCGCTACCTGGGCGACCCGGAAGCGGCGCGCAAGGCCGCCGAAGCCGTAGCCAACCAGGGCAAGGCGAAATAAGAAACAGAAGGCCGGCGCAAGCCGGCCCTTCTTTTTGTAGAGCCGAGCCCACGCTCGGCTGCTTTGGGCCTTTGCCGCAGGAAGCATGAACCCGGAACGGAGAGCAGTCGAGCATGGCTCGACTCTACAGAAGGACGCTCTGTGACCTTTGGCCGGTCCCCAACCTCACGCCCCCGGCTACCCTGTGAAATTACCCGCGGGAGAGCCTCATGAACGTCCGCAACCTGGTCCCGCTGGGCCTGACCATCGCCATCGCTGCCTCGCTGGCCGCCTGTGGCAAGAACGAAACCGCGCCGGCGGCCAGTGCCGACGCCAAGCCGGCCTTCGACCTGTCGCAGATCAAGACGCCGCTGATCTCGCTCAACAGCGCCGACCTCGATCCGGCCATTTCGGCCTGTACCGACCTCAATGGCTTCGTCAACAGCAAGTGGCTGAAGGCCAACCCGGTGCCGGACGACCAGACCACCTGGGGCAGCTTCGAGATCCTGCGCGAGCGCTCGCTGGAAGTGCAGCACGCGCTGGTGCAGCAGGCCGCCGCCAGCCAGGCCAAGGCCGGCTCGGTGGAAGCCAAGATCGGTGACATCTGGAAGACCGGCAACGACGAGGCCAAGATCGAAGCCGCCGGCCTGGCGCCGCTGCAGCCGCAGCTGGACAAGATCACCGCGCTGAACGACACCGCCGCCATCACCCAGTACCTGCGCGACAGCCAGGCCGAAGGCAAGGGCGTGTTGTTCTCGCTGTTCGCCAATGCCGACTACAAGGATTCGGCCAACGTCATCGCCTATGTCGGCCAGGGCGGCCTGGGCCTGCCGGAGAAGGGCTATTACTTCGACGATGCGCAGGCCAAGATCCGCGACGCCTACGTGGCCTACATCGCACAGGTGCTGACCCTGTCCGGTGTGGACGCGGCGCAGGCCGCCGAGCAGGCCAAGGCCGTGATGGCCTTCGAAACCCGCCTGGCCAAGGCCTCGATGTCGCGCATCGAAATGCGTGACCCGGCCAAGCGCTACAACCCGCTCAGCGCCGCCGACGCCGATAGGCTGACCCCGAACTTCAGCTGGACCGCGCTGTTCGACACCCTGAAGGTACCGGCCGCGCAGAAGTTCTCGCTGGCGCAGCCGGGCTTCTTCGGTGAAATGGACAAGATGCTGGCCGATGTGCCCGCCAGCACCTGGCAGGCCTACCTGCGCTTCCACACCATCGATGATGCCGCGCCGTACCTGAGCAGCCAGTTCGAGAAGGCCAACTTCGATTTCTACGGCACCACCCTGCGTGGCCAGAAGGAAATGCAGCCGCGCTGGAAGCGCGTGCTGGAGTCGGTCAATGGTGGCATGGGTGAAGCCCTGGGCCAGCTGTACGTCGACGCCGTGTTCCCGGCCGAGTCGAAGGTGGCCATGCAGCACCTGGTGGAGAACCTGTCGCAGGCGCTGAAGGCGCGCCTGGAGCAGCTGCCGTGGATGGGCGAGGAAACGAAGAAGAAGGCACTGGAAAAATGGGCCAGCTTCACCCCGAAGATCGGCTACCCGGACAAGTGGCGTGACTGGTCGGGCCTGCAGACCAACGGCGACAGCTACCTGGGCAACATGCAGGCAGCACGCGCGTTCAACTACCGCTACATGCTGGACAAGATCGGCAAGCCGGTGGACAAGACCGAGTGGGGCATGACCCCGCAGACCGTCAATGCGTACTACAACGCCACCAAGAACGAGATCGTATTCCCAGCGGCGATCCTGCAGGCGCCGTTCTTCGACGCCAAGGCCGATCCGGCGCTGAACTACGGCGGCATCGGTGCGGTCATCGGCCACGAAATGATGCACGGCTACGACGACTCGGGCAGCCAGTTCGCCGCCAACGGCAACTTCGACAACTGGTGGACGGACGCCGACCGCAAGGCCTTCACCGAACGTACCGACCAGCTGGTCGCCCAGTTCGACGGCTATGAATCGGTGCCGGGCGTATTCGTGAAGGGCAAGCTGACCCTGGGCGAGAACATCGGCGACCTGGGCGGCCTGACCGTGGCCTACGACGCGCTGCAGATGGCGCTGAAGGAAGACCCGAAGGCCAATGTCGAAGTTGACGGCTATAGCCAGGATCAGCGTTTCTTCATGAACTGGGCCACCGTGTGGCGCCGCAACTTCACCGATGGTGAGCTGCGCGTGCGCCTGAACACCGATCCGCACGCGCCGGCCAACTTCCGTGCCAACTGTGCGCCGTCGAACATGCCGTCCTTCGCTGCGGCGTTCCAGTGCAAGGCGGGTGATGCGATGGTGCGCGCCGACGACAAGCGTGTGGTGATCTGGTAATCGATCACCCGTGACGCGTGGAGCGAAAGGCCCGGCGAACGCCGGGCCTTTCGTTTGCCCGGCCGATCTCAGGCCAGCGCCGGTTCCCGCTCCAGCATGCGATGGAAGCGTTGCAGCACGTACGGATCCACCAGCCCGCCGGCCTGCTCGTCGATGATCCGCAATGCGGCCTCATGCTCCATCGCGTCGCGATACGGGCGCACGCTGGTCATCGCATCGTAGGCATCGGCGATGGTGACGATGCGCGCGCCCAGCGGGATGGATTCGCCGCGCAGCCCATCGGGGTAGCCGCTGCCATCGAAGGCCTCGTGATGGGCGCGGATCAGCCGCGCCACCGGCAAGGCGTCGCTGCGGCCGGTGGCCAGGAAGATGTGTTCGCCGCGTACCGGATGCTCGCGCATGATCGCGCGCTCCTCGTCGGTATGCCGGCGGGGTGCCAGCAGCACGTCATCGGGTATGCCGATCTTGCCGATGTCATGGAAGCGCGCGGCCAGGCCGATCTGCGCACGGGCCTCGTCATCAAGATCGCAGTGCGTGGCCAGGCGCTGCGCGAGCAGGCCAACGCGGTCGCAGTGGTGGCGGGTGTAGGCGTCGCGCATCTGCAGCGACATCGAGAGGGCATCGATCAGGCAGGCCTGCGCGTGCATCAGGTCGGGGGCGGGTACGGCGTCAGGGAACATGGTCATCCGCCCGCACCGGGTGGGGACCGGTGCGGGGTGTTCGGGGGGCGATCAACCCGGGGCAAGTGTGGTCAGAAGGGCGCGGGCCGCATTGAAGCGGTCTTCCGGCAACGGCAGCGGGTGCTTGATGCGCAGCTTGTCGGGCCCTTCCATGGCATAGAGGTTCGGTTGTTTCTGGATCAGCTGGATCACCGCCATCGGATCGATGTTCGGCTTGGACTCGAACACGATGCGGCCGCCGTTCTCGCCCAGGTCGAGCTTGCGGATGCCCAGCGTATTGGCTTTCAGCTTCAGCTCGGCGATGGCGAACAGGTGCTTTGCCGCATCCGGCAGCAGGCCGAAGCGGTCAATCATCTCCACCTGCAGTTCGCGCAGTGCATCGCTGTCGCGCGCGCTTGAAATGCGCTTGTACAGGGTCAGGCGGGTGTGCACGTCCGGCAGGTAGTCTTCCGGGATCAGTGCCGGCACATGCAGCTCGACCTCGGCGCCGCGCACTTCCTCACCGGCATCCAGGTCGGGCAGCTTGCCCTGCTTGATGCTGCGTACCGCGCGTTCCAGCAGCTCCGTATACAGGCTGAAGCCGACCTCGGCCATCTGCCCGCTCTGGTCCTCGCCAAGCAGTTCACCGGCGCCGCGGATTTCCAGATCGTGGGTGGCCAGGGTGAAGCCGGCGCCCAGCTCGTCCATCGAGGCGATCGCTTCCAGGCGCTTCTCGGCGTCGGGGGTGATCGCGCGACGGTCGGGGGTGATCAGGTAGGCGTAGGCACGGTGGTGCGAACGGCCCACGCGGCCACGCAGCTGGTGCAGCTGGGCCAGGCCGAAACGGTCGGCACGGTTGATGATGATGGTGTTGGCGTTGGGGATGTCGATGCCCGATTCGATGATCGTGGTCGACAGCAGCACGTTGAAGCGCTGCTTCTGGAAATCCAGCATCACCTTTTCCAGTTCGCGCTCGGGCATCTGCCCGTGGGCGATGCCGATGCGTGCCTCCGGCACCAGCTCGGACAGCTCGCGCTGCATGCGGCCGATGCTCTCCACGTCGTTGTGCAGGAAGTACAGCTGGCCACCGCGCGCCAGTTCGCGCTGGAAGGCTTCGCGCAGCAGCGCGTTGTCCCACTGGGTGATGAACGTCTGCACCGCCAGCCGGTTCGGCGGTGGCGTGGCGATGATCGACAGGTCACGCAGGCCGGCCATGGCCATGTTCAAGGTGCGCGGGATCGGCGTGGCGGTCAGGGTCAGCAGGTGCACATTGGCGCGCAGCGCCTTCAGCGCCTCCTTCTGGCGCACGCCGAATCGCTGCTCCTCGTCGACGATGACCATGCCCAGGTCCTTGAACTTCACATCCGGCTGCAGCAGGCGATGGGTGCCGACGATGACGTCGATGGTGCCAGCGGCCACCTTCTCCAGTTCGGCCTTGATTTCCTTGCTGGTCTTGAAGCGCGACAGCACTTCGACCTTCAGCGGGTAATCGGCGAAACGGTCGCGGAAGTTGCGGTAATGCTGCTCGGCCAGCAGCGTGGTCGGCACCAGCACCGCCACCTGCTTGCCGGCACTGGCCGCAGCAAATGCAGCGCGCACCGCCACCTCGGTCTTGCCGAAGCCGACGTCGCCGCAGACCACGCGGTCCATCGGCTGGCTGCTGGCCAGGTCGCGCAGGGTGGCATCGATCGCGGCCAGCTGGTCGGGGGTTTCCTCGAACGGGAAACCGGCGGCGAACGGCTCGTACATCGCGCGGTCCACCTGCAGTGCCAGGCCGGCACGCGCCTGGCGGCGGGCCTGGATCTCCAGCAGTTCGGCGGCCACATCGCGCACCTTCTCGGCGGCCTTGCGCTTGGCCTTGCTCCACTGCTCGCCACCGAGCGAATGCAGCGGTGCGGTTTCCGCCGAAGCACCGGAGTAGCGGCTGATCAGGTGCAGCTGGGCGACCGGTACATACAGGCGGTCGCCCTTGGCATATTCGATCTCGAGGAACTCGCCCGGCATGCCGCCGACGTCCATCGCGATCAGGCCACGGTAGCGGCCGACGCCATGGTCCTCGTGCACGATCGGCGCACCCTCGGTCAGCTCGCCGAGGTCGCGGATGATCGCCTCCGGCTCGCGGCCTGCACGGCGCGTGCGGCGGGTCCTGCCGGCGCGCTCGGGGAACAGCTGGCGCTCGGTCAGCACCGCGATGCGCGGATCGTCCAGCGCGAAGCCATCTTCCAGCGGCGCTACCGCGATCGCGAAGCGCGCATCGCTAGCGAGGAAACCGGGCAGGTCGGCCACCACCGGCGGCTTCAGCTCGGCGGCCTGCAGCACTTCCAGCAGTGCCTCGCGGCGGCCGGGCGAATCGGCGGCGATCAGTACCCGGCCCGGATAATGGCCGAGGAAGGATTTCAGCGCATCGCCGGCGGGGGCTTCGCGTGCGGCCACCGGCAGCGGGGGCAGCGGCTGGTCGCCCAGCGCGTGCGCGTCGGCGATGCGTGCGTGGTCGGCGGCCCATACCTCGATGCGCGGGGCATCGTTCAGGCGCTCGCGCAGCAGCTCCGGCGACAGGTACAGCGCCGACGGTGGCAGCAGCGGCCGTTCCACATCGTGGCGGCGCTGCTCATAACGCTCGCTGGTCTGCGCCCAGAACGCCTCGGCGGCTTCGCCGGCACCGGCACAGACCACCGGCAGGCTGCCGCTGGGCAGGTAGTCGAACAGGGTTGCGGTGCGCTCGAAGAACAGCGGCAGGTAGTACTCGACGCCGGCCGGCGCCAGCCCGGATTTCAGATCCTGGTACAGCGCGCTGCGCCGGGTATCGACATCGAAGCGCTCGCGCAGCGTGGCCAGCACGCGGGCGATGCTGGCCTCGTCCATGGGCACTTCGCGGCCCGGCAGCATGTGCACGGCCTCGACCTTGTCCAGCGAACGCTGGCTTTCCGGATCGAAGGCACGGATCGAATCGATGTCCTCGTCCAGCAGTTCCACCCGCAGCGGCTCGTCGGCGCCCATCGGGAACACGTCGAGCAGGCCACCGCGCACGGCGAAGTCACCCGGATCCATCACCTGCGGCACGTTGCGGTAGCCGGCGCTTTCCAGGCGGCGCTTCTCGGCTTCCAGATCCAGGCGCTGGCCGACCTTCAGGTCGAAGCTGCCACCAATCACGTAGCTGCGCGGGGCCAGCTGCTGCAGCAGGGTCTGCACCGGCACGATCACCAGGCCACGCTTCAGCGTGGGCAGGCGGTGCAGGGCAGCCAGGCGCTGCGAGATGATGTCCGGATGCGGGCTGAAGCGGTCGTAGGGCAGGGTTTCCCAGTCCGGGAAGGCGACCACCGGCAGGGCCGGGTCGCCACCGAGCAGGGTCTGCAGGTCGGCTTCGAGCTGGTTGGCGCCGTGGTTGTCACGGGCGATCACCAGCAGCGGAGCGTCGTGCACGCGCGCTGCCTGGGCCAGGTACCAGGCCAGTGCGGTGGGCGAGGCGGGGGCGCGCCACCAGGCGCGGAGCTGGCCGGCGCGCGGCAGCGGCGGGGCGGGGTATGAGGTACGCGACATGGACCCCGGATTTTAGCAGAAGCCCGATCCGGCTCCTGTGCGTCGTGCCGGCCGGCTGCCGGCAGCCTCATCTGCCGTTGGCAGAGCGGAATGCCGGCCAGCGGCTGGCACTACCGGGAGACGTGGCCGGGCACGGCCCGGCGCATCCGTCAGTTGTCCAGCTCCAGCACCATCCGGACCAGGCCTTCGGCGCCGGTCGGGTGCGGCACAGGCTTGAAGCCCAGCGACGCGGCCAGCTGCTTCATCGGTTCGTTCTCGGCGGCAACGTCGCCGTACAGGCGGTCCAGGTACTTGCCACGGCCCCACTTCACCAGCTTGCGCATCAGCTGCCGTCCCAGGCCTTGCCCGATCAGGAAGCGGCTGATCAGGATCGCGTACTCGGCTTCACGGGTGCCGGGGATGATCGAGGCCCGGGCGACCGCGCCGACCACCGCTTCGCCAGCGGGCAGGGACTCGGCGGCGACCAGGGTGATCTCGGTCTTGGGGTTGGGGTGGGTCAGGCGCTGGGTGGTTTCCGGCGACAGCTCGGTCACCGCCTGCAGGAAACGATCACGGATTTCTTCCGGCCCGAACAGGCTGAATGCCGCTTGCAGCGGTGCGCCATCTTCCGGGCGGATGGGGCGGATCAGCAGCTCGTGGCCGCTGGGAGCCTTGAAGATCTCATGCCAGGGCGGCATGCGGTTGCGAGTGGCCATACCGGGTGATTCCTTGGTGGTCCATCGATTGTGGCATCACCGGGGCTGCGTTCCGTGAACGAAAGGCTCACGGTGGTACAGCCTCGTGAAGGCCGTTATTCGGGGGCTTTGAGCCAGTCCAGGCGGGTGCTGGCCCCGGGTTCGCCCAGGTGCTGGCGCAGCGCCGGCAGGGCCGGACCGACCACGCGGTCGAACTGCCACGGCGGGTTGAGCAGCAGCATGCCGCTGCCGTTGAGGCGCAGCGGCGAGTCGTCCGGGCGCACCAGGAACTCGATCGTCATCGCCGATTTCACCGGCAGGGCGGTGGCCTTGCGCAGGAAGTGCAGGATGGTGCGGCGCTGCTTGATCGGGAACCAGACCGCACAGGTGGCCTGCGGCCAGCGTGCCAGGGTCTCGGCCAGGGCGGCCAGGATGTTCTGGTATTCGGCGTCCTGGGCCTCGTACGGCGGGTCGATCAGGACCAGGCCACGGCCGATCTTGCTGCCGTTGAACTTCGGCGGCAGCAGCGAACGCAGCAGGGCATAGCCATCGCCGGGGCGCACATCGACGCGGCTGTCATGGGCGAACAGGGCCTTCAGCGTGGCCGTTTCGGCTTCCTGCAGCTCACAGACCGCCATGCGGTCCTGCGCACGCATGGCCTGTGCGCTCAGCAGCGGCGAGCCCGGGTAGTTGGTCAACGCGCCCACCGGATTGTCGGCCTGCACCGCCTTCAGGTAGCGCTCGACCACCTCCGGCAGCCTGGGCTGGGCCATCAGCCGCATGATCCCGGACTCGGCCTCCAGGGTCTTGCGGCTCTCTTCGCTGGCCAGCAGGTAGCGGCCGGCACCGCCGTGGGTGTCGAGCACGAAGAACGGGCTGTCCTTGCGCTTGAAGCTGTCGATCAGGGCCAGCTGCACGATGTGCTTGAGCACATCGGCGTGGTTGCCGGCATGGAAGGCGTGGCGATAGTTCATGGGCGGCAGTGTACGGGGCGGCGGCCGCAGCGGCTATGCTGCGCGCCATGACAGCTCCTGTTGCCCATGTCCTGGTCGTCGAGGACGAAGCCGCCATCGCCGAAACCGTGCTTTATGCGCTTCGCAGCGAGGGCTATGCCGCCAGCCACTGCCTGCTCGGTGGCGAGGCCCTGAAGCGCCTGCAGGCCGGGGATATCGACGTGGTGGTGCTGGACGTGGGCCTGCCCGACCTGGGCGGTTTCGAGGTGTGCCGGCGGCTGCGCGCGCAGCCCGGGCCGGCGGCCCAGCTGCCGGTGATCTTCCTGACCGCCCGCAACGATGAAGTGGACCGCGTGCTGGGCCTGGAACTGGGCGCCGACGATTACATGACCAAGCCGTTCTCGCCGCGTGAGCTGGTGGCGCGGGTGCGTGCGCGCCTGCGTCGCGCCGCACCGGTCGCGGCAGCCCCCGGCGCCGATGCGGGCTGGCAGGAACATGGTGCCTTCGCCATCGACCGCGAAGGCCGGCGCATCCGCTTCCGCGGCCACGCGCTGGACCTGACCCGCTACGAGTACGCGTTGCTGGAAGCGCTGCTGCAGCGGCCGGGCGCCATTCTCAGTCGCGCCCAGTTGATGGATCGCGGCTGGGACAGCAGCGCCGACCGTGCCGACCGCACCGTCGACACCCATGTAAAGACGTTGCGCGCCAAGCTGCGCGCAGCCGGTGCCAGCGACGACCCGATCCGCACCCACCGTGGCCTCGGCTACGCGCTGGAGGTCTAGCCGATGCGCCTGGTCCTGAAGCTGTTCCTCGGCTTCTTCCTGATCACCGGCATCGCCGCGTTCTTCGTGATGCGCGTGTTCGTCAACGAAGTGAAGCCGGGTGTGCGCCAGGCGATGGAATCGACCCTGGTCGATGCCGCCAACGTGCTGGCCGAGATGGCGGCGGCCGATGTCAAGGACGGCACCATCCGCAGCGGCAGCTTCACCCGCAACCTGGCCAAGGCGCGGCAGCGTGACCTGAAGGCGATGGTCTGGCGCTTTCCCAAGCGCTCACTGGACTACCGGGTGACCATCACCGATGCCAAGGGCATCGTCATCTACGACTCGCTGGGCCGCGACCTGGGGCGTGACAATTCGCGCTGGAACGATGTCTACCGCACCCTGCGTGGCGAGTACGGTGCCCGCTCCAGCCCGGAAGTGCCAGGCGAAGAAGGCGATACGGTGATGCATGTGGCGGCGCCGGTATACGACCCGGCCGATGGCCGCACCCTGATCGGCGTGCTCAGCCTGGCCCAGCCCAACCGCAGCATCGATCCGTTCATTGCGGCCAGCCAGCGCGCCATCATCGAGCGCGGCGCCTGGCTGATCGGATTGTCGGCGCTGGTCGGCGTGCTGGTGACGATGTGGCTCACCACGGGCCTTGGCCAGCTCAGCCGCTATGCACGGGCGGTCAGCGCCGGCGAACCGGTGCCACCGCCGCGGCGGCGCCGCGACGAGATCGGCGACCTGGGCCAGGCCCTGGAAACGATGCGCCGCAAGCTGGAGGGCAAGGCCTACGTCGAGCAGTACGTCCAGTCGCTGACGCATGAAATGAAGAGTCCGTTGGCGGCGATCCGCGGTGCCGCCGAGCTGCTGCAGGAGCCGCTGCCGGAGGCCGACCGCGTGCATTTCGCACGCAGCATCGTCGATCAGCAGGAGCGGCTGACCGAGACGATCGACAAGCTGCTGGCGCTGGCCGAAGTGGAACAGCACGGCTGGCTGCAGACCCGCGATCCGATCGCGCTGCCAACCTTGCTGGCCGACGCAGCGGCGGCCGCGCAGGTGCGCGCGCAGGCGGCCGGCGTGCAGGTGCGCATCGGCAGCGTGCCCGACATGCGCGTGCAGGGTGATGCCTATCTGCTGCGGCAGGCGTTGCACAACCTGATCGACAACGCCATTGCCTTCTCACCGCCCGGCGCGGACATCGCGCTGCAGGCCGAGGTGGACGGGCCGGGCGTGCGCCTGCAGGTAGCGGATCGCGGTGCCGGCATTCCCGACTACGCGCGCGAACGGGTGTTCGAACGCTTCTATTCGCTGGCCCGCCCCGGCAGCGGTCGGCGCAGTTCCGGCCTGGGCCTGCCGTTCGTGCAGGAAGTGGCTCGCCTGCATGACGGACGCGCCAGCTTCGACGCCCGTGATGGCGGTGGCACGTTGGCAAGCCTGTGGCTGCCGTTGGGTGCTGCGGGCCAGCGCCCGCGCCGCTGACTTCACACTCGCTTCAAATTCGCCACAAACCCTGCTCACCGCAGTGGTCCATCCTGCAGCCCTCTCCAACGAGGATGGACCATGAAATCCCTGAAGATGCTGCTGCGGTTCGCCATTGTCGGCGGGCTGATCCTGTTGTTGCTGGTGCCGCTGATGATGATCCGCGGGGTGATCACCGAACGCAGCCAGTACCGCGACGAGGCCTTTGCGCGGGTGGCCGACAGCCGTGCCGGCACGCAGCAGCTGGTGGGCCCGGTGCGGGTGGTGCCGTGGGTGGAACGCAAGCAGGTTGAACTGGTTGACCCGCTGGGCGTCAAGAAGACCGAGGTGCAGGTCACCGAGGGGCACTGGCTGCAGATGCCGGCGTCGCTGGCGGTAAGCGGCGAGATGCTGCCGAGCCAGCGCGAAGTCGGCCTGTTCAAGGTGCCCGTGTACAGCTGGAACGGCCAGATGAAGGCGAGCTTCGCCGCTGACGACTATCCGGTGAAGGCAGGGCGCACGTATGGCAAGCCGTATGTGGCGGTGGGAATTTCCGATGTGCGCGGCCTGGTCGGTACACCGAACCTGCGCGTGGATGGCAAGCAGCTGCGCCTGCTGCCGGGCGTCGGCGTGGCCAGTGAAGTCGGCCGTGGCCTGCATGCGCCGGTGGCCGGTTTCGCTGCGGATCAGGGCGGCACGCTGGCGGCCAGCACCGTTGAACTGGAGCTGCGCCTGGATGGCAGCCGCATGCTGTCGGTGGTGCCGGTAGGCGATGACACCCACATCGCGCTGCGTTCGAGCTGGCCGCATCCGTCGTTCAGCGGTGCGTTCCTGCCCAACGAGCGGCGCGTTGATGCACAGGGATTCGACGCGCGCTGGGCGGTGTCCTCGCTGGCCTCCGACGCACAGCGGCAGCTGCGCAATGAAGGTTCGGTCGACTCGCAGGCGGTTACGGTGTCGCTGGTCGATCCGGTCGATACCTACACCCAGGCCGACCGTGCGTCCAAGTACGGCGTGCTGTTCGTGCTGCTGACCTTCGTCGGCTTCATCCTGTTCGAGCTGATCAAGTCGCTGCGCATCCACCCGCTGCAGTACCTGATGGTCGGCCTGGCGCTGGCAATCTTCTTCCTGCTGCTGATCAGCCTGTCCGAACACATCGCGTTCTGGAAGGCCTACCTGGTTTCGGCGGTAGCCTGTATCGGCCTGCAGGCGGTGTACCTGGCCAACGTGCTGGGCCATTGGAAGCGCGGCCTCGGCTTCGCGGCCCTGCTGACCGTGCTGTACGGCGCGTTGTATGGCCTGCTGGTGTCGGAGAACAACGCACTGCTGATGGGGTCGCTGCTGCTGTTCGTGATCCTGGCGCTGGCGATGTGGGTGACCCGCCGGGTCGACTGGTACGCGCTCGGCGCGGACCTGAAGTAAGGAGCACGCCATGGGCTGGCGCCAGGGATTGCGGCAACGGGCACGGCAGGGCATTCCGGCCCTGCTGGAAGTGGATGCACTGCTGCAGGCACATGGCGTGCTGGCGGCCCTGCCGGGGGCGCGGATCGCCCCCGGCCTGGTCCGCTTCCAGCTGGCGGCGGTGACCTGCGAAGGATTGCAGGGGCAGGGATTGCGTTGGCTGCAGGGTGCGCGGCAGGGACGCGGCGCGGTGGCCGGCCGGGTGCCGCGCTACCGGCCATGGAAGGCCGGCGCGGAGGCATTGGCCGAGATCGGCATCGGCGGCCTTCCGGATGACTGGCCGGCACACGCGGCGGTGTACGGCTGCAGCAGCATCGACCGGCGGCACTGGTTGCTGTTGCTGCCGGAGCGGGCGCAGTTGTGGTTGGGATGGAGCGGGTGATTCGGCTTTGCGGGTACGACCCAATCACTCTCCTGTGGGTGCGAACCTTGGTTCGCACGCTTCCGCGCCGTCCATGACCGATGGGACGGTATCGCCGCGCCCCGGCTGGCTAGACTCGATGGGTTGATGATCGAGCCGAAGGGCAGGAGTGCGATGTGTTGAAGTGGGGCGTGCTGGCCGCAGCGCTGGTGATGGGTGGCAATGCAGGGGCGCAGCAGCGCGAGACGGTGGACCTGGACATGGTCAGCCGCATCCGCCAGGAGGCGTTCCACCGTTCGCAGGTGATGGACACCTTCAGCTATCTCACCGAGCGCATCGGCCCGCGCCTGAGCAATTCGCCGGCGATGGGCCGCGCCAATGCGTGGACCCGCGGCAAGTTCAACGAATGGAAGCTGGACAACGTCCACGACGAAGCCTTCGATGATTTCGGCCGTGGCTGGGAATTCACCTCGGCGAGCGTGGAAATGCTGGGTGACCGCGTGCAGCCGCTGCATGCGCTGCCCAAGGCCTGGACCCCCGGTACGAAGGGCCCGGTCGAAGGCGAGCTGATGCAGGTCGACATCAAGAAGCCCGAAGACATCGAGAAGTACCGCGGCAAGCTGCGCGGCAAGATCCTCCTGCTGGGCGAGGCACGCGAATACAAGCGGGGCACCGAGCCCGATTCGCACCGCCACGACGCCACCTCGCTGGAGGGCCTGCAGGAGTTCACCCTGCCCAAGGACAAGGACGCCACCGCCGAGCGCGCCAAGCGGGTCAAGGAATACCAGGAACGCCAGCAGCTGGCGGCCAAGGTCAATGCGTTCTTCGTCGAAGAGGGCGCGCTGGCCTCGATCAGCATCAGCAGCTGGGACAACGGCATCATCCGCGTTGCCGGCGGCGGTTCGCGCAAGGCCGGTGAGCCGGTGGGCATCCCCGAACTGGCGATGATCAGCGAACACTTCAATCCGCTGGTGCGCGCGCTTCAGGCCAAGCAGACGGTGCGCCTGCGCGTGGATGTAGCGGCGCGCTTCACCGACGAGGCCGACCAGCCCGGCTACAACACGCTGGCCGAGATCCGCGGCAGCAGCAAGCCCGATGAAGTGGTGATGATCGGTGCGCACCTGGATTCGTGGCACAGCGGCACCGGTGCGGCCGACAACGCCGCCGGCGTGGCGGTGATGATGGAGGCGATGCGCATCCTCAAGGCCACCGGCGCCAAGCCCAGGCGCACCATCCGCGTGGCGCTGTGGAGCGGCGAGGAGCAGGGCCTGATCGGCTCGCAGGCCTATGTGGCCAAGCATTTCGGTCGCTTCCCCGAACCCACTGACGCGGCCCAGAAAGCGCTGCCGGCGTCGCTGCGCGAGCCGACCGGTGCACTGCAGAAGACCCGCGATTACAGCAAGTTCCAGGTCTACTTCAACATGGACAACGGCTCGGGCCGCTTCCGTGGCATCTACGCGCAGGAAAACCTGGCGGCGATGCCGATCTTCGAAGCCTGGCTGGCGCCGTTCCATGACGTGGGCGCCACCACCGTGGCCACCCGCAACACCGGCAGTACCGACCACATCAGCTTCGATCGCATCGGCCTGCCGGGCTTCCAGTTCATCCAGGACCGGCTGGACTACTTCACCAACGTCCACCACAGCCACCTGGACACCTGGGACCACGCCGAACCGGAAGACCTGAAGCAGGCCGCGGCCATCGTCGCTTCGTTCGCCTACAACGCCGCAATGCGCGAGCCGTCGTTCCCGCGAAAGGCAGAACCGTAAAAGGGGACGGAGGGGATTAAGTCGTATCTCCCCCTCCGCTTCCCGGTTACAGCACCCCAGGGCTGGGCAATCGCGACTTAATCCCCTCCGTCCCCTTTTTCCGTCGGGGGCGGTGGGCTGGTAAAATCGGGGGATTCCCGTTCCTCGAGCCGTCCATGACCTGCCGCACCCGCTTCGCCCCCAGTCCCACTGGCTACCTGCACATCGGTGGTGCCCGCACCGCGCTGTACTGCTGGCTGGAGGCCCGTCACCGCGGCGGCGAGTTCGTGCTGCGCATCGAGGACACCGACCGCGAACGCAGCACCCAGGGCGCAATCGACGCCATCCTGGAGGCGATGGAGTGGCTGGGCCTGGACTACGACGAAGGCCCGATCTACCAGACCGACCGCGTCGCCCGTTACCGGGAAGTGGCCGAGCAACTGATCGCCGAGGGCAAGGCGTACTACGCCTACGAGACCCGCGAGGAGCTGGATGCCATGCGCGAGGCCGCCATGGCCAGGCAGGAAAAGCCGCGCTACAACGGCGCTGCGCGCGATCTGGGCCTGCCCTACCGGGACGACCCGAACCGCGTCATCCGCTTCAAGAACCCGCTGGAAGGCACGGTGGTGTTCGATGACCTGATCAAGGGCCGCATCGAGATCGCCAACAGCGAGCTGGATGACATGGTCATCTTCCGCCCGGACGGCTACCCCACCTACAACTTCGCGGTGGTGGTGGACGACTGGGACATGGGCATCACCGAGGTCATCCGCGGCGACGACCACATCAACAACACCCCGCGCCAGATCAACCTGTATGAAGGCATCGGCGCGCCGGTGCCCAAGTTCGGCCACATGCCGATGATCCTGGACGAGCAGGGCGCCAAGCTGTCCAAGCGCACCGGTGCGGCTGACGTGATGCAGTACAAGGACGCCGGCTACCTGCCCGATGCGCTGCTGAGCTACCTGGCCCGCCTGGGCTGGTCGCATGGTGACCAGGAGCTGTTCAGCCGCCAGGAACTGATCGACCTGTTTGACGTGAAGGACTGCAATTCCAAGGCCTCGCGCCTGGACATGGCCAAGCTGGGCTGGGTCAACCAGCACTTCCTGAAGACCGAGGAGGTGGCCGCGATCGTGCCGCACCTGGTCTACCAGCTGCAGAAGCTGGGGCTGGACGTGGCCGCCGGCCCGGCTCCGGAGGATGTGGTGATCGCCCTGCGTGAACGCGTGCAGACCCTGAAGGAAATGGCCGAGAAGGCCGTGGTCTGGTACCAGCCGCTGACCGAATACGATGAAGCGGCGGTGGCCAAGCACTTCAAGGCCGGTGCCGAGGTGGCGCTGGGCAAGGCCCGCGAGCTGCTGGCCGCGCTGCCGGAATGGACCGCCGAGTCGGTGGGCGTCGCCCTGCACGACGCGGCCGCAGCGCTGGGAATCGGCATGGGCAAGGTCGCCCAGCCGCTGCGCGTGGCCATCACCGGCACCCAGGTCAGCCCTGACATTTCCCATACCGTTTACCTGGCCGGCCGCGAGCAGGCCTTGAAACGCATTGATGTGGCCATCACCAAGGTAGCAACGGCCTGAGGCATCCTTGCCAGGCCCGAACCGGAGAACACGCATGCCCGCCAAGACCGCCACTGCCTGTACCGCCCCGCACCACCACGTCCACGACGCATCGGATTTCGTGGCGGTGGTCGAGCGTGTCTCGCGCGAACGCGGGCTGCGCCTGACCCCGATCCGCGCCAATGTGCTGAAGCTGATCGCCGAGGCCGGCAAGCCGGTCAAGGCCTACGAGCTGCTGGAATGGGTGCGTAACGGCAAGGGCGTGGGCGCTGATGCCCCGCCCACCGTGTACCGCGCGCTGGACTTCCTGATGGCCAATGGCTTTGTGCACAAGCTGGAGTCGGTGAATGCCTTCGTGGCCTGCCATCATCCAAGCAGCGCTGCGCATTCGGTGCCATTCCTGATCTGCAACAGCTGCCACAGCGCAGTGGAACTGGAAGACCGCGAGATCGTCAGCCAGCTGGAGAAGCGCGCCAAGGAGCTGGGTTTCCAGCCGCAGGCGCAGACGCTGGAAGTCCACGGTCTCTGCGCGCGCTGCGCGGGGTAACGCAATGGTAGTGCCGGCCGCTGGCCGGCATCCTGAGTGGGGTCAGATCCCTTTGCCATTGGCAAAGGGATCTGACCCCGTTTCATGACAAGGGCTAGTCCTTCGGTTTGCCTGCGGTATCCACCCGCACGATCACCGACATGCCGGGCCGCAGCTGCGCGGCCAGCTTCTGGCCTTCATCGATCGATATCCGCACCGGCAGCCGCTGCACCACCTTGGTGAAGTTGCCGCTGGCATTGTCCGGGCGCAACACGCTGAACTCCGATCCGGTGGCGGGCGCGATCTCCTGCACGCGGCCCCTCAGCACCTGGCCCTGGAACGCGTCGACCGAGAACGTGGCCGGCTGGCCGATCGCCATTCCCCAGGTCTGGCCTTCCTTGTAGTTGGCCACCACCCACAGTGTGTCAGGTACCAGGAACAGCAGCTGCGAACCGGCGGCGACATACTGGCCCACGCGCACGCTGGCTTCACTGATCTGGCCGTCGCGCGGTGCGTGGATCACCGTGTTGGCCAGGTCGATGCGGGCCAGTTCCAGCTGCGCCTGTGCGCTTTCCACCTGGGCCTCCAGGCTCTTGCGCGCGACCTGGGTCGACACCAGTGTTTCCTCGGCGATGCGGATCTGCGCCTGCGACTGCTGCACGCTGGCCTGCGCCGAGGCTTGGCTGGTGCGGAACTTGTCGCGGTCATTGATCGACACCAGCTGCTGCGCGGCCAGTTCCTCGTAGCGCTTCAGCTCGTTGCGCGAGCGCTGCAGTTCGGCCTGCCCGGCCGAGAGCGTGGCGCGCGCGGAGGCGATCTGCGCACGGTTCTGCGCCTGCGACTGGTCGGAGTTGGCCAGCGCCGCGCGCGCACTGTCGAGCGTCGCCTGCGCCTCGGCGACGCGTTGGGCATAGATGCGGTCATCGATGCGCAGCAGCGGCTCGCCCTGCCTCACATGCTGGAAATCCTTCACCAGCACTTCGGTCACATAGCCGTTGACCTGTGGCGCCATCACGGTGATCTGGCCGCGCACATAGGCGTTGTCGGTCACCATCACGCTGCTGGTGAACGGCCACAGATGCCAGGCGCGCAGGATCAGCGCAATGCCCAGCAGGGCCACCACCACCATCACCACCACGCTGCGCGCGCTGGGCTTGAGATACTTCGGCGCGACTGCCGGTTCAACGGGCGTGGGCGCAGGTGCCGCGTCGGTCGGCGGCGGTGGAGTCACATTGTCGGCGTCGTCGGATCGGGGCGGAACGGGGGGCATGGCGGAGGACTCAGCGGTGTGCGGCCGGGGTGGCCGCAACGGGTGAAGTGGGGTGGCGCTTGCGCCATTGCTTGAGCACGGCGGTGCGCAGCGACAGCAGCAGCAACCAGCACAGGAAACCGATCGCCAGCCAACCGCTCAGGGTGAACACATCATTGAAGCCGCGCACATTGGCTTCGCGGCGCGTGGTCTGCGCCAGCTGCGCGCTGCCCTGCGCGCTGCGCAGCACCGGGTCGGTGATCTGTGCGCTGTACAGCTGTTGCTGGATGCGCAGGCGTTGTGCCACCACCGGATCGGCGGGGTCGAGCTGGCTGGTCAGCGCGCTGGAGTACAGTTGCTCGCGATGCAGCTGGAAGGTGCCCAGCACCGCCGAGCCGGCCAGGCCGCCCAGCGTCTGCGTGATCGACAGCGTCACCAGGAAGGTGACGATGTGGTCCACCCCCTGCTTCAACGCCGCCGAAATGCCGAGCATGATCAACGGGCCCATGAACATGCCGGCGCCGACCGAGGCCAGGAACTGGCTGGCGTAGAAATCGTGCGGCCGATCCATGCTGGTGCGGTGCTGGTCGAAGAAGGCGGCAGCGCCCAGCAGCAGGATCGCCATCAGCAGCTGGGCGATCAGCCGCTTCGGGCCGAAGGTCAGCGAGGCACCGGCGATGCCCACGATCACCCCGGCCAGGATCACCACGAACAGCGGCCGCATCTGGTCAGGCCCCATGCCGAGCGTGCGCATCAGGTTGACCACGCCATAGGACTGCTCGGTGGTCAGGAAGCGGATCAGGAAGGCGCCGACGATGAAATGCAGCACCGGCAGCGTCGACAGCCAGCGGATCTGCAGCAGTGGATTGCGCCGGTAGTGCTCGATGATCAAGGCGGTGGTGGACAGCACGATCGAGGCGATCAGCGCCCAGCCCAGCCACGCTGTGTTGAGCCACCAGCGCGTGTAGCCCTGCGCCAGCACGATCACCAGCAGGGCGACGGCCGGGGCGAGCAGCGCGAACGTGAGGAAGTCCAGTGGCTCGAACGCCTTCACCTGGATGCCCGGCGGCAGCTTCAACACCACCACGGCGGCGAACGCACACAGCGCCAGCCCGGCTTCAAACGAATAGAGCTGGTGCCATTGGCCGGTATCCACCAAGCCTGGTGAAACGATCCAGGCGATCGGCACCGCCAGCTGCGAAAGGCCGACGCCGACCACCAGCAGATTGCCGGTGAAGCGCCGCGGCAGCGCCTGCAGCATGTACAGCGTGCCCAGTGTCGAACAGGCCGCGCCGGCGAAGCCGCTGGCGGCACGGGTTAGCATCGTGGTCTCGAAGCTGCCGACGAACAGGTGCAGCACCGCCAGCGCCGCATACAGGCCCAGCCCGATCTCGGCGAACAGGCGGATGCCGTACTGCTGGCGGAACTTGAAGGCCAGCAGGTTGGCGGTGACGTTGACCATGGCATAGGCCGCCACCAGCCAGCTGCCCTGGGTCGGGGTCAGCGCCAGCTGGCCCTGCAGGAACGGCAGGTTGGCGGTGACCAGCGCATTGCCGAGGCCGCCGGTGATCGCTACCAGCAACGATACCAGCGCATAGGCCGCACGCCGGTACGGCGGGTGCCAGGGCATCGACGCCGAGCCGGGCATGGTCGGCTTCTCGTGCTCCTCCCAATCCGGAACCGGCTTCAGATACGGCTGGACCATCAGCGCGCCTCGCTGGTTGCTCCCTGGAGACCCCCGCGCAGCAGCTGCAGGGCGCGCCCGGCGAGGTGGGCGCGCTCGTCGCGGGTCTTGCCGCGCAGGGCCGCACCCAGCATGCCCGAGATCAGTGAAATATCCGTCTTTTCCAGGTCGGCACGGCACAGTCCGGCGGCCTTGGCGCGGGCGATCGGTTCCTCCAGCAGGTCGCGCACGGTCTCGCGCGCCGCGCGCATGGCCGGCACGTCCGAATCGACCGCGCGCCAGTAATCGGCCAGTGCGGGCGAATCGATGATGCGCTGGGCCATGCCCTCGAACACCTCGAACAGGGCGTCGTCGCGGTCACCGAGCTGTTCGACCTGGCGCCGGATGCGATCAACCGTGCGCTGCAGCAGCGCCTGGATCAGCGCGGTGCGGTCGGGGAAGTTGCGGTACAGGGTGGCGCGGCCCACCTGGGCGCGTTCGACCACCAGGTCCAGTGGGGCAGTGACACCGTGTTGGCCGAACACATGATCGGCGGCGTCGAGGATGAGGGCACGGCGGGCAGCGGCATCGGCACGTTGGGCAGTCATGGAATTATTTTCGGACAAAAGTGTCCGATTGGCGAGACATTGGGTGACGGGATTGTCCGCTTGTTGTGGTACGCACATCTTTGTGACGGGTGTGTGAGCGGGGGCGCCGCGACCTCGCTCACGCACAAAGGAACGGGGGGCCAGACGGCCCCCCGGGAGAGAGAATGGTATTGGTGGTGCGGCCCCGCCATGCGTTGAAAGGGCGAGTGGGGGCAGAGCCCTTTCCCGCGGAAAGGGATCCGCCCCCCTGCATCCGATCAGAAGAACGCGCGGATGCCGAATGCGACCCCACGGCCCGGCAGCGGCGAGTAGTCGCGCAGCAGCGAGGTATGCGGGCGCACTTCGCGGTTGGTCAGGTTGCTGCCATCCAGGAAGACTTCGTAGCTGTTGCTGGCGTTGCGGTCCCAACGATAGGCCAGGTGCGCATCGACCAGGGTGTAGCCATCGCTCGGTGCCTCGTTCTGCGCCACGTCCTTCTGGCGGCTGTAGCGCACCGCACCGACCGAGGCGCGCCAGCCGTCCTTCGACCAGCGCAGGTCGGCGCCGACGCGGGCCGGGGCGATGCGCGGCAGGTAGCCGGTGTTGGCCAGTTCCACGTTGTAATTGTGGTTGTGGTCGCCGTGCGGCACGGCGATGTCCAGGTTGCGGCTGCCGCTGCCATCCAGCTTGGCTTTCACGTAGTCACCGAACACGCGCAGGTCCCAGTCACCGGCGCCGCCCTCGAACAGGTGCAGCAGCGCTTCGGCCTCGGCGCCGCGGAACACCGCGTCCTGCTGGGTCCAGGCGCGCACCGGCAGCCCCTCGGTAACGCCGGTGTCGGCCAGGTAGATGAAGTCCTTGAACTTCGTCTGGTAGACCGAGGCGGAGAAGTCCAGGCGTTCGCTGTGGGTGTGGATACCCAGTTCCACGCGCTGGCCGCGCTCGGTCTTCAGGTTGGCATCGCCGATTTCCAGCGAGCGGGTGGCGATGTGCGCGCCGGCGGCATACAGCTCCTCGTTGGTCGGTGCACGTTCGGAGCTGTCCACGCCGATGCGCAGGTCAACCGCATCGTTGAGCTTCCAGATGCCAGCGGCAGACAGGTTGGTGGCGCCGAACGTGCGGCGGCGATAGTCACCGCTCGGGTCCAGCTTGACCTGATCATGGCGGCCGCCCAGTTCCAGCTTGAACGGGCCGAACTGCTTTTCCTGCAGCACGAACAGGCCGATGTTCTTCGTGCCGGTATCCGGAACGAACGCCTCTTCGCCCTTGGCGCCGAAATCACTGTTGCCGAACTGCAGGCCGAAGGCACCATCCCAGCCGCCGATCTGCTGCTGCACGGCTTCCAGGCGTGCCTCGATGCCCCGGTTGGTGAAGCGGGTCGACGGCGTGCCGGCCTCCAGCTCCACGTGCTCGTAGTCGGTGTAGGCCACGCGCGCGTTGATGTTCTTCAGGAACGAGACCGGGTTGTAGATGCCGGCCTTGGTCTCGAAGCGGTTCTGCACCATGTCGATGCGCACGTCGTGCTCGTCACCGCCTTCCTCTTCATCACCATGGTCGTGACCATGGTCATGGCCATGATCATCACCGTCGGCGTGCACGTGCGCGCCGTTGGGAATGCCATAGTTGGTGCGGTAGGTGCTGGCCGACACGCCGAAGTAGCCGCCGTCACCCAGCCAGGTTGCGCCGACGCCGCCGGCGCGGGTGCGGATGGAGCTGTTCTCGAGGCGGCCGCGACGCGGCTCTTCGCCTTCCTCGCCCGCGTGATCATGGTCGTGGTCGTCGTGGTGGTCTTCCAGGCTGTCGATCACCGCATAGCCGGGAATGCGGTAGTCGTCGCCATTGCGCACCAGGCCGTCCACGTGCAGCACGACATTGCCGCTGACGCCATCGAGGCGGAACATGCCGCTGCGCTCGTTGTTCACCGAATTGCCACGCAGCTCGGCGCGGCCGCTGAGCGGGCGCTCGGGCAGCTCGCGCGCGATGCGGCCATCGACCACGTTGACCGCGCCACCGATGGCACCGCTGCCGAACAGCAGCGTGGCCGGGCCCTTCAGCACTTCGATCTGGTCGGCCAGGAACGGTTCGATGCTGGTGGCGTGGTCGGCGCTGACCGTGGACGCATCCATGTTGCCCATGCCGTTGGACAGCACGGCCACGCGCGGGCCTTCCTGGCCACGGATGATCGGGCGGCCGACGCCGGGGCCGAAGAAGGTGCTCTGCACGCCGGGCAGCTTGGCCACGGTATCGCCGAGGGTGCCGGCCTTCTGTTCGTCCAGGCGCTCACCGGCCAGCACCTCCACCGGGCGCGCAAGGGATTCGGCATCGCCCTGCAGCGGCGACGCGGTGACCTGCACCGAGGACAGCTCGGTCAGGTGGCGGTCACGATGGGCGGTGTCCTGACCGGCTGCAAAGGCGACGGACGGCAGCAGGGCGGCGAGGGCCAGGGCCAGGGAATGCGGCTTGAGCCGTGCGGTGTGGGCGGGCATGGATGGGTCCTTTGTTACACTGTATCAATCGCGGGGCGCACGAATCCCGTCGATGGGACAGGGGGAGGGAAAGCGTGCGGGTCGGAGAGGGATGTTATATTATTCCATAACGATTCGCCGACCCTGCTGGAAGTCATGTCCTTGTCCTCACGCCTGCGCCACCTGCTCGACCGTTTCGGTGCCACCGGTTCGATGCTGTGCGCGGTGCATTGCGCAGTCATCCCGGTGCTGCTGGCGGCAGCGCCCTCGCTGGGCCTGTCGTTCTGGCTGAGCGACGGCGTCGAACAGGCGCTGGTGCTGTTCGTGACCCTGCTTGGGCTGTTCAGCCTGGTCTGGGGTTACCGCCGCCACGGCGCGCTGCGTGCGCTGGGCTTCCTGATCCCCGGCCTGGTCGCGCTGTGGGCCGGCGTGCTGTACGAGCCGCTGCATCACAACGCCGTGCCGCATGCGGTGGTGATGACCATCGGTGGCCTGCTGGTGGGCGTTGCCCATCTGGTCAACCTGCGCCTGAACCACGGCCACGTACACGACGCCAGCTGCGCGCACTAGGCGCTCCGTGATAGGATTTTCGATCGTGCGCGGGGGCGCCCAGCAAGGCGGCCCCGCCGAACCCGTGTCAGTACGGGGTAACCAGATTTCACACTTGAGGAGTTGAAGACATGGGTAAGGGTGACCGCAAGACCGCCAAGGGCAAGCGCTACAACGCCAGCTACGGCAACGCCCGTTCGCATACCGCGAGCAAGGTCGCCGTAGGCGCCGCCGCCCCGGTTGCCAAGAAGACCGTGGCCAAGGCTCCGGCGAAGAAGGCCGTGGCGAAGAAGGCCGTCGCCAAGGCCTGATCCGGCCGAACGACCGGTCTAAAGAAAACGCGGCGCCTGGCGCCGCGTTTTTTTATGCCTGTCCGGTGAGCCGAGCGTGGGCTCGGCGCTACAACCGGATCAGCGCAGCGTCTGCTTCAGCGTTTCCGGGTTGCCGTCGTTCGGCGCGGCCGGCACCTGCAGCAGGTGTGCCAGCAGTGGATAGACATCGACATTGTCGAAGCCATCGATCACCAGGCCCTGGCGGAACGACGGGCCACTGGCCACGAACACCGCGCGCATGGACGGCAGCGCGTTGTCGTAGCCGTGCGAGCCGCGGTCCTGCTGTTCGCGCTTGGCGATCTTTTCCTGATGCAGGGCATCCCAGCCTTCATCCATCATGCAGACAATGGCGGGAATGCGCGGATGGGTGCCGTAGTGCAGGCGCGCCGGCAGTTTTTCTTTCTTCCAGCATTCGTAGTGCGCGTGGCGGCCGAGCAGAGCGCGTTCGGCGGCGGCTTCATGGCCGACCACTGGTGCGAAGCCGACCGACTGGCCCTGGCTGACATTGCGCGCAATCGCCGGGTCGACCATCGATTCGGTGGCGATGACCTGGCCAGCGAGGACACTGGCCATGCCATGGTCGGAGACCACGATCACATTGGTGGTTGCGGCCAGCCCACGTTGCTGGAGTCCGTCGAGCACCTGGCCGACGATCTGGTCGGCGCGCACGATGGCGTCGGCGTACTGCTTCGACTCGGGGCCGTAGTTGTGACCTGCTTTGTCCACGTGTTCCATGTACAGCGTGGTCAGGCGGGGGGCATCGGCGTCGGTCTGTGACAGCCAATCGAGCACGATGCCAGCGCGCTGTTCCAGCGGTTCCTTGCCGTCGTAGATGCGCCACTGGCTGGGGCGTACGCCACGGATCTCCGATTCACTGCCCGGCCATGAGGTGGTGGCCGAACGCACGCCAGCATTCTCGGCGCCGACCCAGATCGGTTCGCCGCCCCACCAGCCACTGGTGGTAACCGCTTCGCGATTGCTCAGCTCGAACCGGCCCAGTGCTTCATCGTCCATGCTGTTGTTGACGATGCCGTGGTGGTCCGGGCGCAGGCCGGTAACGAGGGTGTAGTGGTTGGGGAAGGTCAGTGACGGATAGGACGGGGTCATCCAGCGTGCACGCACGCCGCCGTCGATCAGTCGCTGCAGGTTCGGGGTCAGGCCGCGATCCAGCGCGTCGGCACGCAGGCCATCGATGGAGATCAGCAGCAGCTTGGGCGGTGCCGCCGCAGCGACGGGTGTGGGAACGGAGGCGGAAGGGGCAGGCGCGGTGGTGCAGGCGGCCAAGGGCAGCAGCAGCGCCAGCGCGCAGGTCAGGCGTACGGAAGTCATCCGCGCATGATAGTGCGAGGTAATGACGCGCCCAAGACACGGCTCACTATTGCGCGCCGTCTCCGCGCATTTTTCCTTATCCCTGCGCCTGTCGGCGCCCCCCTTCAACAAGCAGGGGGCTTTTCTCCAGACGTATTCCTGATGCTTCCATCCACGCATGGCGCGGACCCACCCTGGCTCCCCGCAGGAAGCCCGCTGTTGCTGTTGCTCTAGCCACTGCGGGTGCCGGGCGCAGCCCGGCCAGCCCTCTCAGGCGAACAGCGGGGCCTGGCGTTGTTCCAGCCGCAGCAGCGCGGCCTTGGTTTCCAGGCCGCCGCCGAAGCCGGTCAGTGCGCCGTTGCTGCCGATCACGCGGTGGCAGGGCAGGATGATCGGCAATGGATTGCGGCCATTGGCCGCGCCCACCGCGCGGGTCGCGCTGGGCTGGCCCAGGTGCTGCGCCAACTGCAGATAGCTCCAGGTCTGGCCGAACGGAATCAACGCCAGCGCCTGCCAAACACGCAGCTGGAAAGGCGTGCCCCGTGGTGCCAGCTGCAGGTCGAACCGGCTGCGTTCACCGTGCAGGAACTGGAGCAGCTGTTCGCGCGCTTCGGGCAATGCGCCCGGCTCGTGATGCCAGCCGTCGCGCCCGCGCGCGGGGTGGCGGTTCTCCGGGAACAGCACGTGCGCAAGACCACGCTCGTCACCGGCGATGGTCAATACGCCGATCGGGCTGTCGAAACGATCGAACAACAGGGTCATGTCGGTTCTCCAACGAACGTGCCGGACAGGTGCCACAGGTGCAGCACCGCGTAGGCGCGCCACGGGCGCCACGGTTGCGAGCGCGCTTCGGTCGCACGTTCGCTCAGGCGCTGGCCCTGGGCGTGGCCGAGCACCTGCTGCAGTACAAGATCGCCGGCCGGGAAGGCATCGGGCTGGCCGAGTCCGCGCAGGGCAATGTACTGAGCGGTCCAGGGGCCGATGCCGGGCAGTGCAACGCAGCGGGCCACGAATTCCTCCAAGGCCTGGCCGGGCCCGAAGTCGAGCCGGCCGCTGGCGCAGGCGGCGGCCAGGGCGCGCACGGTGGCCGCGCGGCTGCGCGGCAGGCCAATGGATTCCAATGGTGCCTCGGCCAGTACCTCGGGCGAGGGGAACTGGCGATCGAATTCCGATGGCATGCCCGGCAGGTGTGCGCCGTAGGCATCGACCAGGCGCCGCGCGAAGGTGGTGGCCGCGGCCACGCTGACCTGCTGCCCGAGTACCGCGCGTACGCCTACCTCGAAGCCATCCCAGCCGCCGGGTACGCGCAGTCCGGGGCGTTCGGCGATGCCACGCGCGAGCAGCGGTTCTTCGCCCAGCGCGGCATGGACCTGCTGCAGGTCGGCATCCAGATCAAACACCCGACGCACGCGGCGCACGATGTCGGGGATCAGGCGCGGATCCACCGCGCCCAATTGCAGGCGCAGTTCCGGCCGCTTCGAATCGGCGGTGACGCGCAGCAGGGTGGGGCGCTCGGGCGTGCCCAGTACGCGCTGGTAGCTGTCTTCGCCGATCAGTTCGATGCCGGGCAGGCTGCGTTTGCGCAGGAAGGCCAGCATGCGTGGGAAGTCCAGTGGTGGACGGTAGCCCAGGCGCAGCACCAGGCCGCCATCATCTGCAGCCAACGGTTGATGCTGGCGACGCAGGGCGGTCGGCGCCATCCCACAGCCCTGCAGGAACGCGGTATTGAAGCGGCGCAGGCTGTTGTAGCCGGCAGCCAGCGCGACGTCGGTCACCGCCAGCGTGGTTTCGGTCAGCAACTGTTTGGCCAGCAACAGGCGATGGGTTGCGTGGATCTGCCCGGGCGTCGCGCCGAGATGTTCGACGAACAGGCGCTGCAGTTGGCGCGCGCTGAGGCCGAGCTTCGTTGCAAGATCGGCCACCGGCTGCTCCTGCAGGAAGCCGCCGTGGATCAGCGCCAGTGCCCGCTGCACGGTCTGTCCGGCCAGGGCCTGCTGGGCCTGCGGTGCCAATTCCGGGCGGCAGCGCAGGCAGGGGCGGTA
Organism: Stenotrophomonas maltophilia group sp. Smal12; assembly: GCF_037079935.1. Taxonomy (NCBI): domain Bacteria; kingdom Pseudomonadati; phylum Pseudomonadota; class Gammaproteobacteria; order Lysobacterales; family Lysobacteraceae; genus Stenotrophomonas; species Stenotrophomonas maltophilia group sp. Smal12. The sequence continues at coordinate 57,961 of NZ_JBAWUK010000032.1, forward strand.
CCCGGCGGCCGCAGCGGCCGCGGCGGTCGGAAAGTAGGTGATGTTGCGCGGCTTCGGCGGCGGTGCCGGGCACACCGGGCGGCAATAGATGCCGGTGCTGCGCACGGCGGTGAAGAACACGCCGTCGAAGCGTGCGTCGCGGGCCAGGCGGGCGCGGTCGCAGGCGGCGGTGTCGAGGGCGAGGGCGGTGTCCATGGCGCCAGTCTAGGCCCGTGCGGGCGGCGATACTCGCCACATTCGGACATGGATGCTGAAGGGGGTTGGGCTGGGCTGCGCCCTGCACCCGCGGAGGCCAGAGCAACAACAACAGCGGG
>NZ_JBAWUK010000033.1:0-16543 GCF_037079935.1 Stenotrophomonas maltophilia group sp. Smal12
ACATCAAGTACTACAACCAAGAGCGAATCAGATTGAAATTGAAGGGGCTAAGCCCGGTAAAGTACCGGGAACAGGCCCAAGCAGCCGCCTGACCCCACCGTCCAAGTCTCGGGGGTCACTTCATGGACGGGTTTACGGCGTCTCCCGCAACCGGACCCACCCCGCCATCCCACGGATAGCCCGCTGTTGCTGTTGCTGTTGCTGTTGCTTCGGCCGTTGCTCTGGCTCGTAGCGGGTGCAGGGCGCAGCCCTGCAGACAACACCCCCTTCCCTGAGCATTCCACGCAGTGGTTTGAGCGCCGTGCGCACGCCAGTCACGGCACGCTAGGCCAACGGAACCCCCGTCATCCACCGAGAACCCTCATGACCCTGCGCCACCTTCCCCTGCGCTCCGCCCTGCTGCTGGCCCTGTCCGCCCTGCCACTGGCCGCGCTGGCCGAAGCCACCTCGCCCGCGCCCACCCAGCAGGTGCCCGGCGTCTACCACCAGCGCGTCGGTGCGCTGCAGGTCACCGCCCTGTTCGACGGCGTGGTCGCGCTGGGCCGGCAGGAAGTGGTCGACGTGCCGCCGACACTGGTCAGCCGCCTGTTGGAAGGCCGCTACGTGCCCGAAGACAAGAAGGGCCTGCAGACCGCGATCAACGCCTTCCTCGTGCGCCAGGGCAACCACCTGACCCTGGTCAATACCGGCACCGCGCAGTGCTTCGGCCCCGGCCTGGGCCAGGTGCTGGGCAACCTGCGCGCCTCCGGCGTGGACCCGGCCGAGGTGGACGAGGTGCTGCTGACCCACGCCCATCCGGACCACCTGTGCGGGGTGCTCGATGCGCAGGGCAAGCCGGCCTACCCGAATGCCACCGTGTGGCTGTCCAGGGCCGATGCCGACTACTGGCTCAACCCGGCCAGCGAGGCTTCTGCGCCGAAGGGTGTGCGCTTCGCCTTCCCGCTGGCACGCAACGCGGTGGCGCCGTACCAGGCCAGTGGCCACCTGCGCACGTTCAACCCCGGCGATGCCCTGCCCGGCGGCGCGGTGGCAATGGACACCCATGGCCACACCCCCGGCCACGTCTCCTACCGGTTCGACAGCCAGGGCCAGTCACTGCTGGTGTGGGGCGACGTGCTGCACTTCCATGCGGTGCAGTTCGCGCACCCGGAGGCCGCGTTCGAGGCCGATTCGGACCGCAAGGCGGCCATCGCCAGCCGTCGCGGGCTGCTGCAGCAGGCCACCGCCAACGGCTGGTGGGTGGCCGGTGCGCACCTGCCGTTCCCCGGCCTGGGCCACGTCCGCAGTGAAGGCCAGGCCTATGCGTGGGTCCCGGCGGAGTATTCGCCGTTGAAATGACCTCGTGTAGCGCCGAGCCCATGCTCGGCTACCACGCGCAGCGTGCCGGGATTCCGCAGCCGAGCGTAGGCTCGGCTCTACAGGAAGGCAGGGAAGGCCTTATTCCAGCCCCAGCCAGCCGCCGATCACGGCGCGCGCTTCGTCCACGCCGGTACGGTCTTCGCCGGAGAACACCTGCACGCTGACGCTGTCACCGTAAGCCGATTGCAGCTCCTTGCGCACCTTCTGCAGGGACTGCATCTGCTGGCTGCGGCTGAGCTTGTCGGCCTTGGTCAGCAGGGCGTGCGCCGGCAGGCCGCGCTGCACGGCATAGGACAGCATCTGCCGGTCGTAGTCCTTCAGCGGATGACGGATGTCCATCACCACCACCAGCCCCTTCAGGGCCTCGCGGGTGCGGAAGTACTTGTCGATGAAGGCCTGCCAGTGCGCCTGCAGGTCCAGCGGCACCTTGGCGTAGCCGTAACCGGGCAGGTCGACCAGATGCGACTCCGGGGTGACCTGGAAGAACACCAGCTGCTGGGTACGGCCGGGGGTCTTGGAGACACGCGCCAGGGCGTTCTGGCGGGTCAGCGCGTTGAGCGCACTGGACTTGCCGGCGTTGGAGCGGCCGGCGAAGGCCACTTCGGCCCCTTCGTCGGGCGGCAGCTGCCGCACGTTATGGGCCGAAAGGTGGTAACGGGCGCGTTCGATGAGCAATGACATGTGCCTAGGATCGCATGTTGCGGCGCCGCGCGCCCGTGCCGGCGGCCTTTGCGGGCATTTTGCTGCACTGCTGCGTTGACCGTGCGCGGAAACGGCGTTGATAATCCGAACGATGCCGGCGGCCACCGCCCGGCCCGGTCCATACGGAGCTTCAGCATGCGCCACGCTCGCGTTCTTGCCGTATCCGCCCTTGCCACTGCTGTAGTCGTTGCCGCTGCTGCGTTCGCGCAGACCACGTTGACCCCGCTGCCCGACAATGGGCCGATCAACACCGCCTCGCTGGAGGTGGATTTCAGCAAGACCCACTGGGGCGATGCCAAGGCCGGCCAGGCCAAGGCCTCGGCCTGCGCGGCCTGTCATGGCGTCGACGGCAATTCCACGGTGGACATGTATCCGTCCATTGCCGGCCAGAGCGAGCGCTACGTGGCCCAGCAGATGGCCCTGATCGCCAATGGCCAGCGCAGTTCCGGCGCGGCAGTGGCGATGGTGCCGTTCGTGCAGAACCTCACCCCGCAGGACATGCGTGATATCGGCGCCTACTTCGCCACGCAGAAAGCCAACGCCGGCATCGCCGATGACACGGCGGTGACCGAGGGCCCGTACAAAGGCATGAAGTTCTACGAGATCGGCCAGCAGCTGTACCGCGGCGGCGATGCCAAGCGTGGCCTGCCGGCCTGCATGGCCTGCCATGGCCCCAGCGGTGCCGGCAATCCCGGTCCGGCCTATCCGCACCTCGGTGGGCAGCACGCCAGCTATGTCGCGCGCCGCCTGCAGGAGTACCAGGCCGGCCAGACCAACGAGACCGACAAGGCGCACTTCCAGATCATGGCCACGGTCGCGCAGAAGCTCAGCGAGCAGGAGGTGCAGGCGCTGTCGAGCTACCTGCAGGGCCTGCACAACAAGGCCGACGATGTGGCCGGCGCGGCCACGCCAACACAACCGGCTGCCGCCCCCTGACCACCACTGGTCGGCCCGGGCCGCGACGACGGCCCACGGCTGCGGTATGTTTCCTTCACGCCGGCGGCTGCGCCGGCGTTGCTTTTTTCAACGGAGATGCGTGTCGATGAGGTTGATTTCCCGCCTGCTGTTGTCCGTGCTGGTGCTGCTGCCGCTGGCAGCCTGCGCCGCCACCCCCGCCAATGCCCCGCTGGTCGAGGGCAAAGACTACGAGCGCATCGCCCAGCCGGGCCCGTTCCAGCCGCTGGCCGGCAAGATCGAGGTGGTCGAAGTCTTCGGCTACACCTGCCCGCACTGCGCCCATTTCGAACCGCAGCTGGAAGCCTGGGCGGCCAAGCTGCCGGCCGACGTGCGCTTCACCCCGGTCCCGGCGGCCTTCGGCGGTGCCTGGGATGCCTGGGCCCTGGCCTACTACGCCGCCGATGAAGTCGGCGTGGCCAAGCGCAGCCATGCCGCCGTGTTCAAGGCCCTGCACGAGCAGGGGTCGCTGCCGATGCAGAACGTCTCGGCCGATGAGCTCGCCACCTTCTACAAGGCCTACGGCGTGACCCCGGACCGCTACATCCAGGCCCTGCGCGGCGATGCCGTGCAGAAGAAGGTCGACGCCGCGCGCGCGTTCGCCCAGCGCACCAAGATCCCGGGCACCCCGGCCCTGATCATCAACGGCCAATACCTGGTGCGCGGCGAGAGCTTCGACGACCAGCTGCGCATTGCCTCGGCGCTGATCGCGCAGGCGCGCGCCGCCCGCGGCCGCTGAACCAACACCCACCACCGACACGGCGTTGTCGCCGCCGCATGTCATCATTTCCCCTTGGCCGGCGCTTGCCGCCGGCCCCACCTTTCCAGATGCTGGAGACGTTTCCATGAAGATCCGTTACGCCCTCGCCCTCGCAGCGCTGCTGCCGATCCTGGCCGCCTGCAAGGCCGACGACGGCAGCACCAACACCACCGCGGCCCCGGCCGAACCGGCAGCCACCCCGGCAGCCACCACCGAACCGGCTGCTGCGCCGGCAGCGGGCAGCGAAGGCGCCGCGCCGGCTGCCGCTGAAGGCGAGAAGGCCCCGGCCGAAGCGGCGCCGGCCGCCGCACCGGCCCCGACCACCGCCGCACTGACCGGCCCGGCTCCGGTGGAAGGTGCCGACTACCAGGTGATCCCGAACGGCCAGCCGTTCCAGCCGGCCGCCGGCAAGATCGAAGTGACCGAGATCTTCGGCTACGTCTGCCCGGCCTGCGCCGCGTTCCAGCCGCTGGTCGGCCCGTGGAAGGCCGGTCTGCCCAGCGACGTGAACTTCGTCTACGTGCCGGCCATGTTCGGCGGCACCTGGGATGACTACGCCCGTGCCTTCTACGCCGCGCAGACCCTGGGCGTGCAGGAGAAGACCCACGAAGCGCTGTACGCCGCCATCCACTCGCAGAAGACCCTGAAGGGCGAGCGCGGCCGTGACTCGGTAGAAGACATCGCCAAGTTCTACGCCGCCTACGGCGTCGATCCGAAGCAGTTCGCGGCCACCATGGGCAGCTTCGCGGTGAATGCCAAGACCAACTCGGCCAAGCAGTTCGCCCAGCGCAGCCAGATCAGCGGCACCCCGTCGATCATCGTCAACGGCAAGTACCTGGTGAAGGGCAAGAGCTTCCCGGACATGCTGCGCATCGCCGACCACCTGATCGCCCGCGAACGCGGTGCGGCCCAGGCTCACTGATCCAAGAGAAGCATTTCCCGGCCGTGAATTCCCCCCGTACACGGACCCTGCGCTTGCTGACGGCCAACATCCAGGCCGGCTCAAGTACCCGCCGTTACAGCGACTATGTGACCCGCAGCTGGTCACATGCGTTGCCGGTGGGTCGCAAGCGCAGCAGCCTGGACGCGATCGCCACCCTGGCGCGCGAACATGACATCGTCGGCCTGCAGGAGGCCGACCCGGGCAGCCTGCGCTCGGGCTTCACCAACCAGACCCATTACCTGGCCCAGCGCGCCGGCTTCAACTACTGGAGCCACCAGCCGAACCGGCGCATGGGCGGGGTCGCGTCCAGCGCCAATGGCCTGCTGAGCAAGCTCGAACCGGTGGAAGTGCAGGACCACGCCCTGCCCGGCCGCATCGGCGGGCGCGGCGTGCTGCTGGCCAAGTTCGGCGACGGTACCGACGGCCTGGCGGTGGCGGTGGCGCATCTGTCATTGGGCGCGGGATCGCGGATGTCGCAGCTGGGCTTCATCGCCGAGCTGCTGTCCGACCACCCCAACGCGGTGCTGATGGGCGACTTCAACTGCCTGGCAGAACGCCCGGAAATGCAGGTGCTGTACCAGAAGACCCGGCTGCAGCCGCCCGGCTGCATCGTGCCGACCTTCCCCAGCTGGCGCCCCGACCGCGCCATCGACCACATCCTGGTCAGCAGTGGCCTGCAGACCCGCACCGTGGAAGCCATACCGGCCGCGTTTTCCGATCACCTCGCCCTGGCGATGCAGATCGACGTCCCGGCCGACGCCCTGCGCTGAACGCTCCCGGTAGGTGCCAACCTTGGTTGGCACGCCGCTCTGCTGGGTGCGGACCGTAGGTCCGCACGCTCTCCGGCGCTACCCTGCCTGCACCACCGGCACCTTCAATCGCCGCGCCGTCATCGTGCTGCCCACCGAGGCCAGCACCGTGCAACCGATCGCCAGCCACTGCAATCCATGCAGGTGCTCGTGCAGCAGCAGCATCGCCCACAGCGCGGCCACCGCCGGCTCCATGCTGATCAGGATGCCGAAGGTCTCCTTTGGCAGGCGCTTGAGCGCCATCATCTCCAGCGACATCGGGATCGCACTGGACACCAGCGCCACCAGCAGGCCGGCCGCCAGGATCTTCGGATCGAGCAGCGCGGTGCCGGCATGCACCACGCCCACCGGCACCACCACCAGCGATGCCGCCAGCAGCCCCAGCGACACCGAATGCCCGGCGTGCAGGTGGCCGGCACGCTTGCCGAACACGATGTACAGGCCCCAGCACGCCGCTGCGCCCATCGCATACAGCACGCCTGCCGGATCCAGTGCCGGCCCGCCGCCGATCGGCAGCAGCAGCAACAGCCCCACCGCCGCGCACCCCACCCAGACGAAGTCGATGGGGCGTCGTGATGACAGCATCGCCACCGTCAGCGGCCCGGTGAACTCGATGGCCACCGCGATGCCGAAGGGAATCGTGCGCAGGGCCATGTAGAACAGCAGGTTCATCAGGCCCAGGGTGAGCCCGTAGCGCAGGAGGGTGATGGCATCCACGCGGCGGGTCCTCCAGCGCCACGGCCGCCAGAACAGCAGCAGCAGCAGCGCCGAGAAGCCCACGCGCAGCGCACTGGTGCCCTGTGGGCCGATCAGCGGGAACAGGTGTTTGGCGTAGGAGGTGCCGATGGCCAGCGAGGTGACCGAGCCGAGCACCGCCAGCGCCGGCAACATCGGCGCAAGTCGTGAGGTCTGCATGGGCAAAGTCTATTGCGCCGGCGCCGAGCACTTGGCTCAATTGACAGCCCGTTCGTGCAACTTCTGCTCGCCATGGCCACCGCCCCCGTGCTCGACAGCTTCGACCGCGCCATCCTCGACCTGCTGCAGCGGGACAACACCCTGCCGCAGCGCGAGATCGCCGAGGCCGTGCACCTGTCCACCCCGGCCGTGCAGCGACGCATCAAGCGGCTGCAGGACAGCGGCGTGATCGCGGCCAACGTGGCGGTAGTCGCCGCAGCCAAGGTCGGGCGACCGCTGACCATCATCGTCGAGGTGCGCGTGGTCAGCGAGCTGCGTGAACGCGTGGCGCCGCTCAAGCGCCGCGTGCAGGACGACCCGGCCGTGCAGCAGTGCTACTCGATCACCGGCGATGGCGATTTCCTGCTGCTGCTTTCGGCCGCGTCGATGGAGGAGTACGAGGCGATCACCGAGCGCCTGTTCGGTGGCGATGACAACATCGAGCGCTTCCGCACCTCGGTGGCACTGGGAACGTTGAAGCGCAGTTTCGAAGTGCCGCTGGCCCCGGTTCTGTAGCGCTGAGCCATGCTCGACTGCGCTTTGACCACAAAGTAACAGCCGCCGAGCATGGCTCGGCGCTACAGTCGGAGACCATGAACACACCGCCCTCCCCCGCCCGTCGCCTGCGCCGCTGGCTGCTGCGCGGCCTGTGGCTGGTCATCGCGATCGTTGCCGCGATGGCGCTGTGGAACAGCCTATGGGCTGCTGCACCGAAACTGCTGTGGACACTGTCGCGGATGCCTCCGGCCACCGAGCTTCCGGTGCCGGTGGAAGGCGTGCGGCCCCGCCAGATCGCCGATACCTTCGGCGCCCCACGCGGCCGTGACCGCTCCCACGCCGGCATCGACATCTTCGCCAGGCGCGGCACCCCGGTGCGCAGTGCCACCGCCGGCGTCGTCGTGGATGTCAGCGACCGCGGCCTCGGTGGCCGCCAGGTGTGGGTGATCGGGCCCGGGCGCGAGCGCTACTACTACGCCCATCTGGACGACTGGGCCGAGGGCCTGGCGCGCGGCCAGGTGGTCCAGGCCGGCGACCTTCTCGGCCACGTCGGCGACAGCGGCAACGCCAAGGGTACGCCGCCGCACCTGCACTGGGGCATCTACGGCGCCGACGGCGCCCGCGATCCACTGCCGCTGCTGCGCTGAACGCCGTGTGCTGCGTCGAGTCCTGCGCGAGCGCCTTCCGCGTTCATCATTTGTAAATAGGAATAGTTCGTATTACCATTTCTTTCGTTTCCGGTGGTGCCAGGACGGCCTGCCCGCCCGTTTCCCACCCGTAGCGCCTCGCCTTCTGGATGCTGGCCGAGCGCGCGTGCTCGTCCAGGACCCCCATGAACCGTTCCGCTTTCCGTATCCCGCAGCCGCAACGGCTGTCCGTTGCCGTGCTCGCTGCACTCTGCGCCGTGGCCCCGGCCGCCTTCGCCGACACCGCCGCCGACCCGACCACGCTCGACAAAGTGGTGGTCAAGGGCGAACGCGCCGAAGGCTATTCGGTGCGCCGCACCTCGGCCGGTACCCGCTTCGACCTGGCGCCGCGCGAGATCCCGCAGTCGCTCAGCATCATCAGCCACCAGCGCATCGAAGATCAGAACCTGGACGACATCATCGACGTGCTGGCCAACACCACCGGCGTCAGCAGCACCCAGTCCGACAGCGAGCGCACCGAGTTCTATTCGCGTGGCTTCTACATCGACAGCTACCAGTTCGATGGCCTGCCGACGCAGATGGTGCAGAACTGGAGCTACGGCGATTCCGGCCTGGACCTGGCGCTGTATGACCGCGTGGAAGTGGTGCGTGGCGCCACCGGCCTGCTGACCGGTGCCGGCAACCCGTCGGCGTCGGTGAACCTGGTGCGCAAGCACGCCGACAGCGCCGAACTGACCGGCAGCGTCTCGGTGAACGTCGGCAGCTGGGGCCGCACCCGCAGCACCGTGGACGTGACCACCCCGCTGAACAAGAGCGGTTCGGTGCGCGCCCGCGTGATCGGCAGCTACCTGGACACCGACGCGCAGATGGATCGCTACAACCAGCACAAGACGCTGGGCTACGCCGTCATCGACGCCGACCTGACCCCGGACACCCAGCTGAGCGTGGGCTACGACTACCAGCAGAAGCGCGCCAACGGCGCCACCTGGGGTGGTTTCCCGATGCTGTTCTCCGATGGAACCAGCACCGGCTACGACGAATCGTTCAATCCGAACCCGAGCTGGACCTACTGGGACACCACCAGCAAGCGCGCGTTCGCCACGTTGGAACACGCCTTCAACGATGACTGGAAAGTCCGCATCGGCGCCACCCACGACGAAACCAGGGCCGACGACAAGCTGTTCTACCCGGCCTACAACGACTGGGTCACCGGCGCTTCGTTCTTCGACAAGAACACCGGTGCCGGCATTTCGCCGTCGGCCGGCTTCTACAACACCGAACGCAAGGTCAATGCGGTGGACGGCTACTTCAGTGGCGCGTTCGAGCTGTTTGGCCTGAAGCACGAAGTGATGGGCGGCCTGAGCTACAACAAGCGCGAGTACGCCAACTACGGCGACTACCAGATCGGCGGCGCCGGCCTCGCCTGGGACCCCTTCTCCAGCTACCCGAACTGGAACGGCAACATCAGCGAACCGAACTGGAATCCGCTGGCCCTGGCCAGCGAAGGCACCATCACCCAGAAGGCCGCCTATGCTGCAGCACGCCTGTCGCTGGCTGATCCGCTGAAGTTGATCGTGGGCGCGCGCTACACCGACTGGAAGAGCGAAGGCGAAGGCGCCGACCGTTCGCACAAAGTCACCACCCCGTATGCGGGCCTGGTGTTCGACATCAACGACACCTACTCCACCTATGCCTCGTACACCGAGATCTTCCAGCCGCAGATGCTGAAGGACCGCAACGGCAGCTACCTGGACCCGGTGGACGGCAAGAGCTACGAAGTGGGCGTGAAGGGTGCCTGGTTCGACAACCGACTGAATGCCTCGGTGGCGGTGTTCCGCATCGAGCAGGACAACGTCGGCCAGTCCACCGGCGAGCCGGTCATCGGCGGCACCGGCGGCGAAACGGCCTACGTGGCCGCGCGTGGCACCGTCAGCCGTGGCTTCGAGTTCGAACTGAACGGCGAACTGGCACCCGGCTGGAACGCGACCTTCGGTGCTTCGCGCTACGTGGCCAAGGACATCAACGGCGCCGACATCAACACCAATCTGCCGCAGACCGCGCTGAAACTGTTCACCAGCTACACCCCGCAGTCGCTGCAGGCACTGACCGTCGGCGGCGGCGCCAACTGGCAGAACCGCATCTACTACGCGGTGCCGGCTTACGGCCGCATCGAACAGAGCGGCTACGCCCTGGTCAGCGCCTTCGTGCGTTACCGCCTGTCGCCGGAATGGAGCGTGCAGGCCAACCTGAACAATCTGCTGGACAAGAAGTACTTCTCGCAGATCAACGGCTACGGTGCGTACGGCGATGGCCGCAATGGCTCGCTGACGTTCACCTGGGCGTTCTGATCAGACGCGGGGTACGACCGCCCCGCACCTGTAGAGCCGAGCCCATGCTCGGCTCAGAGAATCAGCCGAGTGCGGGCTCGGCGCTACATCCGCAAGGCAGCGCCGGAACTGACCGGCGCTGCCCCCCTCACATCAGAACCGCAGGTCCGCGCGCAGGTACCAGTAACGGCCACGCGGGATGTCGTAGGTCGAGGCGTCATACCCGTTCAACGAGCACGACAGGCAGATCGGCGGATCCTTGTCGAACACATTGTTCAGGCCCGCGGTCAGCTGCAGCCCCTTCATCCAGTCGATCTTGTAGCCCACCTGCATGTCGTGGAAGGTGGTGGCCGAGAGCGTGTTGGTGCCGTCGGCCTGGTTGCTGCACACCGGGAATGCCACGGCATCGCCGCAGTTCTCGGTCAGCTCGGAAATGTGCCGCACCGTCCAGTTCGCACTCCAGCGGTCCATCGTCCAGGCGATGCTGGCGTTGCTGGTCCACTCCGGAATGGAGCTGTCGGCCACTTCCACGCCCGGCTTCTGCGGCTGCTTCTGCCCGGCCGCGCCGGTGGCTTCGTAACGACCGACGAACGTGTTCTTCCACGCCAGCTTGAACTGACCGAAGGAGGTCTGCGGCAACGTCCAGAACAGGTCCACGTCCCAGCCGTCGGTCTTGATCGAGCCCAGATTGGTCAGGCGGTTGTTGAAGCTGCTGACCGCACCGGTGCTGGCGCGGGTGATGCCATCGCAGTACAGCGGGTCGAGCGTGTCCACGCACAGGTCCAGCTGGGTCTGCGCGTTGATGGCCTGGATCGCACCATCGATGGCGTGGCGGTAGAAGGTCACCTCCACATCGAAGCGCTCCGACCACGACGCGTTGTTGCCGAACCACGGGCTCCACACGAAGCCGGTGCTGAAGCTGCGCGAGCGCTCCGGTTCCAGATCACGATTGCCGCCGGTGGTCACCGAGATCTGCGAGTTGGCCTGCTGGAAGCCGGCCGGCACGCCCAGCGCGGCACAATTGGCGGCACTGCCACGTGGCGGCGTACCGCCCAGGCCCACCGAGCACGGATCGAACAGTTGCAGGTCGGCACGTGCGGCCGAGCCGTACAGTTCGCCGATGGACGGTGCGCGGAAACCCTCGGCGTACGTGGTGCGCAGCACGAAGTCATCGGTCACCTGCCAGCGCAGGCCGTACTTGGGCGTGAACTCGCCACCGAAAGTGGAGTAGTCCGAATAGCGGCCGGCCAGGCTCAGGTCCAGCTTCTTGCCGAACGAGGAGTCGGCGAAGATCGGCACGCTCAACTCCAGGTAGGCCTCGTTGACGTCGTAGGAACCGGAGGTCGGCTGCGACGGCACGCCGTTGTAGTGGCCGATCACCGTCAGCGGATCCGGCTGGTACCAGCCCTCGTACTTGCGGTACTCGAAACCGGTGGCGAAGGACACCGGGCCGGCCGGCAGCGAGAACAGCTCGCTGGACAGGTTGGCGGTGAACAGGCTCAGCTCGTTCTGGCTGCGGTCGCGCACCACCGGCTGGATCCACTTCAGCATGTCCGGGGTGATCGAACCGACGCCACCGAAGATGTTCAACGGCACGCAGCCCGGGGTAGCCGCGCACACCGCCGGGTCACCCAGCGCCATGTTGACGTTGTAGATGTTGTAGCTGCCGTAGTTGGTCTGTTCGGCCTTGTTCTTGCTGTACATGCCGTTGACGTCCCAATACCAGCTACGGTCGGCCGCCTGGAAGTTGCCGACCAGGCCGGTGGCCACGTAGGTCGTGTTGACCTCCTGCTTGAACACGCGCGCACCGCCTTCCACCGGGCGACGGCCGATCAGGCTCATGTTGCCCGAGGACACCAGGTCGAAGCCGAACGGGTTGTACGGGTTCAGGCGCGAGACCACGATGTTGTCGGCCAACGGATTGCCGGTGGCGCCATCGGGACCAAAGAACAGCGGCTCGGGGCCGGCCTGGTTGGTCGACTCGCGGCGGTTGCCCAGTGCCTTGATGTACCACTGCACGTTGTCAGTGATGTCGAAGCGGAACTGACCGAACAGGCCCTTGCGCTCGGACGGCGTGAGCACCATGTTGTATTCGGCGAAGTTGAAGCGGTCGGCGCTGGTGAAGCAGTGGTAGTCATCGCTGCGGTTGCAGCCGGCGCTGCCGTCGTAACGCGGGTTGGGCACGCCGCTGTTGGGCACGATGTCCTGCTCGGCACCGGTGTTGGGGTCGACGAAGGCGAAGCGGCCCTGTGGAATGCCGCCGCTGCCGAAGGCCAGGCCGGTGCCCGGAATCGGGAAACGTGACTGCTCGCGATCCTTGGCGAATACCGGGTCCTGCTTGGTCCAGCTGGCGCCCAGGAACAGGCTGAAGCGATCACCGCTCTTGCCCCACGCCAGGTCCACGCCCTTCTGGGTGCCGTCGCCCTTGCTGTACTCACCATAGTTCAGCGTCACCTGCCCGCCATCGAAGTCGCGGCGGGTGATGATGTTGACCACGCCGGCGATGGCATCGGAGCCGTACAGCGACGACGCGCCGTCTTCCAGCACCTCGATGCGTTCGACGATGGCCAGCGGAATGGTGTTGAGGTCGGTGGCCGCACCGACGCCCGATGCGGACGACTCATTGACCCAGCGGATGCCGTCAACCAGCACCAGCACGCGCTTGGCACCCAGGTGGCGCAGATCGACCTGCGCCGAGCCGGCACCCACGCCACTGCCATCGGGCGGGAAACCGAAGTTGCCGGACGAGTTGAACTTGGCGTTGAGCGCAGAGCCGGATCCGGTGAGCTGCTGCAGCACTTCGCCGATCGAGGTCAGGCCGGTGCGTTCGATATCACCGCGGGTCAGCGTCTGGATCGGCACCTGGCCTTCGACTTCAGCGCGCTTGATGCGGGTACCGGTCACTTCCACCGCGTCGAGGTTGGTGGTGGATTGTGCAGCGGCACCCAATGGGGCCAGGGCCATCACGCACAGCGTGACGGCAACCGCCAACGGGCGGTGGTGCAGGTGATTCATTCGCTCTCTCTCCAAAGGAATGTCGGGACATGGACTGCCGCGCTCCCCCTGCATGGCGGCAGCGTCTCCTTTGTAAACAAGCGGTAAAAATCACGGCGTGACGATCGACACTCTTTCACGCGGAATTGACGCAATTGCATGACATTTGCGTCAGATGAATGCCGTTTAGAACCGGACGGTAATGTTCCGCCGCTTCGCTTTGATGCTGGCCGCGACAGCGCGCGCCGGAAACTGCCGCGCGCATGAAAGTGCCTTTGCCGAACCATTTCAGGAATAGTCTGAAATTCCTTCATTCAGAAGGCCCGCTTGATCGACCCGGTGCAGACTCGCACCTCCAGCGATTCGCGGGCGGATCGATCATGAAAGCACTAACTGCCGTGCCGAGCGTCATGATGGTGATCACGCTGCTTCTTCCTCTGGCAGGCGAATCGAGGGCAGGCGGCGTGATCGAGTGCAACAACTGCCTCTCTCCCAGCGATGCGGCCTCGGCCTCAGGAGAGGGGTGGACGGTTGTGGTGGATTTCGAGAGAGCCGAGTTGACCGCTTTCGACGTTGAACATGACCCTGAGACCAGAAGGTGGCGAGCACATCCGACCCCGGTTCCGGCGCAGATTGAAATGGCTTTTCTGCGGATCCTGGATGCGACGCTGTCAGCAGGGCAAGCGCCGCTCATGCTGCAATCACCGCATGAGCGGCAGTGAGACAACGCTCTATCGCACGAAGGCAATCCGCTCCATGCCGGTCGCCTCGGCCGCAGCCAATATCCGCGCCATGCCTTCGTACTCGGCCGCCGGATCGGTGGCGATGCGCAACTCCGGCAGGTTGCCGGCATGTTCGCCCACCTGTGCCTGCAGGCGCGCCTGCAGCTCACTGATCGCCATCGGCTGGCCATTCCAGCTGAGCTGGTTGCCAGCGTCCAGGCGCAGCTCGATCGGCGGGGGCGGTTCGGGACGGTCAACCACGCGATCGGTGGCCTGCGGCAACTGCACGGCAATCGGCCGGGCCACGATCGGCGCGGTCACAATGAAGATGATCAACAGCACCAGCATCACATCCACCAGTGGCGTGACATTGATGTCCGCCAGCGGGCCGCTTCCTCCTGCGCTACTGAACGCCATGTGCCGCTCCCTGCAGCCGGGCCGTTCGCCCAGGGCCGACGTTACGACGCCTGCGACCCCGTGCGGCAGGGGCCTGCGCGGATTCATTCAGCTGTCGTTGCCGACGCCGGGCGTGCACGCAATGCGAAACTGAATTCAGCCATCGCCCGCTATGCTGGTCGCCATGACCCGACGCACTTCGACCGCCCTGTCCCTGCTGCCCTTGGCCACCACGCTGCTGATCGGCTGCGCCAATGCCCAGTCCCTCGATGCCCAGAACGCGCAGCTGAAAGCCGCGATCGCAGCCGCCGAACGCGGCCAGTACGATCCTGGCCAGGCCGCTGCGCTCAGCCGCCATCCGGCCTATGGCTGGCTGGAGTACGCCAACCTGCGGCGCAACATCGACACCGTCGATACCGCGCAGGCGCAGGCCTTCCTCAAGCGCTATGACGGCCAGGCCGTGGCCAGCACCTTCCGCAGCGTGTGGCTGCCCTCGCTCGCACGCCGCCAGGACTGGCCGACCCTGCTGGCCAACTGGGCGCCCACCGACAACCCCGGCCTGCGCTGTGCGCAGCTGACCGCGCGCCAGGTGACGGGCAGGGTCGATCCGCAGTGGATCAGTGAAGCGCAGGATCTGTGGCGCAAGAACGGCAAGTCGCTGCCGGACGGCTGTGATGCCGTTTTTGCCGTACTGCAGGCACAGGGTGGCCTGAGCGACGCCCTGCGCTGGGAACGCATCGATGCCGCCGCCGATGCCCAGCAACCGGCGGTGATGCGCAGCGCCGCACGCGGCCTGCCCGCCGCCGACCTGGCGCTGGCGAACAATTACGCAGCCTTTGTCGACAAGCCCAATGCCAGCGCGTTGAACTGGCCGCGCAACGAGCGCAGCCGGCGCATCGCCACCGATGGCCTGGCCAAGCTGGCCAAGGCCGACCCCGGCGCCACCGAGCAGCAGCTGCCGCAGTACGCCCAGGCGCTCGGCCTGAGTGCCGACCAGCAGGGCCAGGTGCTGTACCAGATCGCGCTGTGGACGGTGGCCTCCTACCTGCCCGATTCGGCACGCCGCCTCAACGCGGTACCCGAATCGGCCTACGACGAGCGCCTGCACGAATGGCGCGTGCGCGAAGCGATGTCGCGCGGCGACTGGCCGGCAGCGCTGGCCGCGATCCGCAAGATGGGCAGCAAGCAGCGCAGCGACCCGCGCTGGCGCTACTTCGAAGGCCGCATGCTGGAAAAAACCGGCCAGGCCCAGCAGGCGCAGCCGCTGTTCCGCGAAGCCGCACGCGCACCGACCTTCCACGGTTTCCTGGCCGCCGACAAGCTGCAGCAGGGCTACACCCTGTGCCCGTGGAAGCCGAACGACAGCGCACAGGCACAGGCGGTGATCGCGCGCGACCCGGCCATCCAGCGCGCGATGGCGCTGTACCAGATCGACCGCGCCGGTTGGGCCGTGGCCGAATGGAACAGCGCGCTGTCGCGCTTCGATGACACCCAGCGCCGCCTCGCCGTGCGCGTGGCGCAGGACAACGGCTGGTTCGACCGCGCCGTGTTCGCGCTCGGCAAGCAGCCGCAGGAACAGCGCCTGTACGACCTGCGCTTCCCGCTGCATCACGACGCCACCATCCGCCGCGAATCGGCACGCAACGCGATCGACCCGGCCTGGGTGGCCGCGGAGATCCGCGCCGAGAGTACCTTCACTCCGCGTGCGCGCTCGCCTGCCAATGCCATGGGCCTGATGCAGGTGCTGCCGGCCACCGGTGCCAGCGTGGCCAAGTCGATCGGCCTGACCGGCTACGGCGGCGCCGACAGCCTGTACGACCCGGACACCAACATTGCCATCGGCACCGCCTACCTGCGCCAGCTGATGAACAAGTACGACGGTCTGCCGTACGTGACCATCGCCGCCTACAACGCCGGCCCGACCCCGACCGCACGCTGGCAGGGCCAGCGCCCGGGCTTCGATCCGGACCTGTGGATCGAGACCATCAGCTACAAGGAAACCCGCGAGTACGTTGCCCGCGTTCTGGCCTTCAGCGTGATCTACGACTGGCGCCTCAATGGTGATGCCCTGCCGCTGAGCGACCGCCTGATGGGGCGCCTGGTGGACAAGCGCAAGAAATTCAGCTGCGCGGCCGACGCCGAGCAGGGTGGCGATTGACCGCAACACGGTACTGCCGGCTGCTGGCCGGCATTCCCCGGTATCCATTCCGTGGGGAGGGAAACGATGAGCCTGCTGGCCTGGCTCGGGCTGGCCGCTGCATCGGTAGTGGCGGGCCGGGGGGCGGCCGCTGGGGGGGGCGGGGGGGTGGGGGCCGCCGGGCGGCCTTTCCCTCAAAAATTGCCGAACCTGGGCTGTGATTCCCCATTAATTATAATTTTTTGGGGGGGGCGGGGGGGCGCCGCCGCGTGCGCGGCCCTCGCGGCCCCCTGACGAGGGGGGGGGGTGGGGGCACCCAGCCCCCCAACAAACCCACAGCT
>NZ_JBAWUK010000033.1:16553-58163 GCF_037079935.1 Stenotrophomonas maltophilia group sp. Smal12
GGGGGTTTTGAGGTGGGGGGGGGGTGAAGGCTGGCGGGGGGGGGGGGGGGGGGGGGGGGGGCGGGGCGGGGGGGGGGGCGCCGGGGCGCGGGCGGGGGGGGGGGGGGGGGGGGCCCCCCCCCCCCCCCCCCACTACCGGAACATCTGCGCCTACCGTGCGATCATTCCCCCATGAAGATCTATCTTGTCGGCGGCGCCGTGCGCGACCGCCTGCTGCAGCGCCCTGCCGGCGACCGCGACTGGGTGGTGGTTGGCGCCACGCCTGCGCAGATGGAAGCGCAGGGCTACACAGCGGTTGGCCGCGATTTCCCGGTGTTCCTGCACCCGAAGACCGGCGAGGAATACGCACTGGCGCGCACCGAGCGCAAATCCGGCCGCGGCTATCGCGGCTTCGTGGTCGATGCTGATCCGGCGGTGACGCTGGACGAAGACCTGCAGCGCCGCGACTTCACCATCAACGCGATTGCCTGTGACGAAGACACCGGCACGCTGGTGGATCCCTATGGCGGTGTGCGCGATATCGAGCAACGCGTGCTGCGCCACGTTGGCCCGGCCTTCGTTGAGGATCCGCTACGCGTGCTGCGCGCGGCCCGGTTCATGGCGCGCTTTGCGCCGCTGGGCTTTACCGTCGCCGAAGAGACCATGGCGCTGATGCGCGAGGTCGCCGCCAGTGGCGAGCTGGACGCGCTGGTGCCCGAGCGCGTCTGGCAGGAACTGCGCAAGGCGCTGGTCAGTGAGCGGCCCTCCGCCTTCCTGCGCACACTGCACGATGCGCATGCCCTGGGCCCGATCCTGCCCGAACTGGAAGCGCTGTACGGCGTGCCGCAGCGTGCTGAGTTCCACCCGGAAGTCGATACCGGCATCCACCAGGAAATGGTCAGCGACATGGCCGCGAAGCTGGCCCCCGGCGATGACCTGGTCGGCTTCGCCGCGCTCACCCACGACCTCGGCAAGGGCCTGACCCCGCCGGAGGAATGGCCGCGCCACATCATGCACGAGCAGCGCGGCATCAAGCCGCTGAAGGCACTGTGTGCGCGGTTGAAGATTCCAGCCGAGCACCAGCAGCTGGCTGAAGCGGTGTGTCGCGAGCACTTGAACGTGCACCGCATCGACGAACTGCGCGATGCCACCGTGCTGGAACTGCTGGGCCGCTGTGATGCGCTGCGCCGGCCGGAGCGCGTGGCGCGCATCGCACTGTGCTGCGAAGCCGACAAGCGTGGCCGTCTCGGCTTCGAGGACGCCGACTACCCGCAGGGCGAAACGCTCAAGCGACTGCACCAGGCGGCGTTGTCAGTGCAGGCGCGGGATCTGGATACCACCCATCTGAAGGGCCCGGCCATCGGTGAAGCGCTGGCCAAGGCGCGGGTGAAGGCGATTGCCGCCGCCCGCTGAAGCACCTGGTAGTGCCGGCCGCTGGCCGGCACCCCTATATCACTGGCTTCAATGCGCCATCCCACGGGTAATCGCCGCCGCACGCTGCTTCAGCTGGGCCACGGCATCGGGAATCATCTCCATGCCCACGTCCAGGCCCGGGTTCAGCACCAGGCCGACGCCCTCGCCGATGCCGGCCAGCAGCGCGTGCACCGCGATCGGCATGGCATGCGCGAACTGCGGCAGCTGCTCGTGCCACAGGCCCGCGCGCTCGGGGGCAGTGAACACCGCGAACATCGGCTCACCGCTCTCGCTGGTCAGCACCAGCGGCGAGATGCTCTCGTCCCAGGCGCCATCTTCGCCGATGGCCTTGTCCAGCAGCACGAACGCCGTCGAGGTCAGCAGGCCGTCGAGGAACTGCGCTGCGGTCAGCGTACCGTCCTGGGCCTGCAGCAGGCGCACCTCGAGGTCGTTGAGGGGTTCGAACGGGGTGTCGTGGTCCATGGTCGGTTCCGGTACGTGGTTGCAGGGCAGACTTTAACAGGCCTAGGGTGAGGCACGACAGCGCATTGGCAGGGACACGCAGGGCGTCGGCGACCGTTATTCCAAAGCGCCCAGCGCTCACCGGTCTGGATCCAGCCAAAGGGAATCGGGGCCGCGGAAATCTTGATGGCCTTGGGAGGAAAGCACGGCGGGCAGGATACGGCCGGCCGCTGATTCTGCGAACGCTGCTCCCCCCTGAGCCGTTCGACGAGGTAATTGTTAAGACCCTGCTCCAACAGTTTGACGAAATCGTCAATGTGTCCGATTCGCTTCTGACCCTGTGCCGGCGTCGCTTCACTCAATCCTGGAAGGACGTTGAGACTGGCATGACCGAGAGCTTTGAGCACGGCTGGAGCGGATCGTATAGTCGGATGACGTAGAGCAACGGAACGCCGATGAACGCTACCTCGCAAGGCCTCGCGCCACAGGCATGCATGGATGAAGGCCAAGGAAGCTGGCAGCACGAGCAGCGCAACCTGTCAGATGTGCACCGTAGCGCGGTACATGGCGCCGTCTTCCTCGGCCTTCCCTCCTGTCCAGCCGATCAAGGATCAGGGCAATCCTGCCGGTATCGTCACGCGCAGAGAACCGTGCCCCGTAGTAACCCTGAAGAGGCGCCTACCTCAATCAGCGACATGGACCGCTCATGCTGAAACCCTCCCCCCCCCTCACTCACGTGGCGTTGATCGCCTTGATCACACTGGCCGTTACTGGATGCAACAAGGAACGCTCATACCCGGTCTATCGCGAGAATCCTGCACCCAAGGATGCACTACCGATTGTGATCCGGGTCCACGATGCGCCTGTGGAGCTCACCCTCCCGAAGGTTTTCGTCTCCTACGAGATAGATCCGCTCTGCCTCCCACCGATCAACAACTACGAGGGTGTGCAGTACGCCCCCCAACGGCAGTCAGTAGAGTTCCCAGTACAACGCGTCAGTGCAACCGAGTTCAGCAGCACCGTGTTCGAGGACGGCATGGCAGTCGCTGACTATTACGGGCGTGGGCCATGCGAATGGAAACCCAGCATCATTCGAGCTTCATTCCCAGTCATTTCCGAGGGACGCGAAGGCTTCATATCAGTTGCCGTCCACCATCTCGAACTGAAGAAACTACTCACATCGATTTCGTACGCAGACAGTCAAATGACCCTGCAAACAAAGAGTTCGACGCCTGGGTGGGTGCGAACGCAGTCCCAGTATAGCTACAACAGATTGTCTGATATCGAGAAGCAGAAGTACTTTGCCATAGAGATATCGTCTCCTTCGAAAGGAATCGTCCCATGAGACCTCTAACCAATGCAGCCCTGGCCAATGCAGCCTACTCCCCACCGTCACATCCAGCTCCAGGCGATAAGGAATCGCTGCGCGTTGATGGTGAAGACTTCGAAGTTCTAGGGCGACGTGACGCAGTCAGCGGCTATCAAGGCGTTGTGTACCGGAACATCAAGACCAACGAGATCATCATCGCCCACCGAGGCACCGAGTTTGATCGCCAGGCCATACTTGATGGCGGCGTCGACGCAGCGATGGTCAGCGCCAGAGTCAACGCACAGATTAATGATGCCCTCGTACTGACCAAGCAGGCAATCAAGCAAGCTGAGGAAAACGGATATGGCCCGGTGTACGTCACTGGACATTCCCTAGGCGGCGCACTCGCGCAGATCACTGCCCACCACTACAATCTTCCTGGCGACGCCTTCAACCCCTACGGCGCTGCCGGGCTGGCGTATCGCCTGCCTGAAGGCCAGCCGGCCAATGCGGCGCCCTTCACCAACCATGTGATGGCGGGCGACCTGGTTAGTGCGGCCGGCCCTCATTACGGCAAGGTTGAGATGTACGCACTCCCAAGGAACTGGGAGTCTTGCGCGATGCCGAGCAGGGCCAGCGCATCGCCTCGCTCGTATCGCTTGGGATGAAAAGCGGCCATGTCATGTCCGCTGCGGTTGCGGTCCAGTTGGGTGATTCCCATCGAATGGTTCACTTCATTGACCGTATGACCGACAAGGGCCCAGTGCAGTCCGTACTGGACGACCCCGAGGCGCGGATCACTGATGCCGAGGACCTACGCCGGATAGCGGAGTATCGCAAAGACATCCACCAGTTGCGGCTGGGGGCGACCGTACTTGTCGGCGGTGGCCCTGGACTCCTGCGCGACGGGGTCAATCACCTTCGCGGCACTGAGGAAGCCGGAGCGTACGCCCGTCGCGAAGCCGAAGCCGTGCAGCGCGCAGAAAGTGCATTGAAACCTGGGGAGCGTCTGGTCCATGAGACAACCGAAAAGGGCTCGCCCTCTCTAAGCCACCCAGGCTTTGCTCCCAAGAGTCCATTGCAGGAAAGCATCGAATCAACCTTGGACAAGGCAGGCCTGGATCCCCGAACGGACGGCCACCCCGACCATGCGCTCTACCGGCAGATTCGCGACGGTGTATCTGCCGTGGATGCCAAGCACGGGCGCAGCTTCGATGAAACCAGCGAGCGAATGACGGCCAGCCTGCTTGCAAAGGCCAAGCACAGCGGCCTGGAACGCGTCGATCATGTTGTCTTGGGCGATCCTCCCAGCGATGGTTCAGGCCCTCGCATGTTCGTCGTGCAGGGAGCGCTCGACAATCCGGCACACTTGCGGGCGTCGATCGCGGTCAGCGAGGCCGTCAATACACCCGTAGAACAGTCGCTCGCCAAGGCCGAGCAGACTTCGCAGGCACAGCAGGTCGCCCAGCACGAGCAAACCCAAGAGCAGATTCGAACCGCGATGCGCATGGGCTAGGCCAGCGTGATTGCTTGGCCCTACTTGAGGCCGGCGCCCGTTGGAACGACCTGCTGAGGCCATGTCGGCCCGCCCTCTCTCTCTAGGAGGCCTACAGGTGCCGCCACATCCATCCGGCCACCGCCAGCCCCGCCACCACCACCAGCATCAACGGCAGGCCGAAGCGGTGCCGCCACGGGATCGGCACCCCACCCAGCTGCTGGTCCATGGTCTCGGTATCCAGCACCCAGCCGTGCTCGCAACGGGTACAGGCCAGTTCGTAGCGGCGCTGGTAGGTGAAGCCGAACAGCAGGTCGATGCGCGCCATTTTGTAGCGCAGCTGCGGGGCGAATTCGGTTTCGGTCTGGCAGCGCAGGCAGTGGTGGGCTTCGGTGGGGCCGACGATCAGCACCCGTTCCTGTTGACCGATCAGGATCATGACCGGGTGCCTTGGCAGGCGGGCTGGGCCAGCAGCCAGGCTTGGGCGGCGGCCACGGTGGCGGCGTCCCCGTCGACGCGCTGGTCGGGCTCGATCTTCAAGCCATCACCACGATCATTGCGGTCCCGCATCACGCTGGTGGTCAGCAGCAGGCGACTGCCATCGGCAAGCGTGTGCACGACATTGCCAGTGGAGACACCCGCAGTAGGCTGACCGAAACTCCGCGTCTGCGGACGACCACGCCACGCCAGCACCGAGGCCTCGCCCGAACTGCCGGTGCGCGGCCCGAACAGCACCGCCACCGGCGCGCCGGGCTGCCGCAGCACATAGCCGGACTGGCCGAAGTCCAGCACCGACTTGCCTGCACGCTGTACAGCGGTCGCGGTCAACGTCCAGCGCTCCGGCCCCTGTGCGGCTTCGAACGCTCCCACATCTTCGTTGTTCACCACCGAGGTGCGCAGCAACGGTGCCATGCCCAGCAGCATCGGCCACATGTTGCCACCGCTGTTGTCACGCAGGTCGACGATCCAGCCACAGCGCATGCCGTCGTCCTTGCTACGGATTACCTGCTGCCACCGCGCGGCGCGCTGGATGTCCTGGCGGAATTTCTCCTGCGGCGTCGCGCCGGGCATAGGGGCATAGCCCTCGATGACCACCCAGCCGATGCGCGCATCCACCGCATCGACGGCCTTGGTCTGGTCCACGGCGGCGGCACCGGCCTGCTGCGCGCGCGCAAGGGATTCACGCTGGCGCTGGGTCGTGGTCCATGCACCATGGTGGCCGGTGCTGAGCGCAATGGCTTCGCGCAGAACGGCCAGCCGTTGCGCGGGGTCGCCCTGCGCCGATTGCAGGCGGATGCGGATGGCGGGCCAGTCCACCCGATCGCGATACAGCGCCTGGCGTTCAAGCAGGCTGAGGATCTCGGCCAGGGCCTCCGGCGAGGGCACCTCGACCGTGCTTGGCGTATCGGCCATGGCGCCGGTCGCCAGCAACACGAACATCAGCGCGCCGATGCGACGCACTCCCTTGCGAACCTGCATGCGACGCTTCCTTGTCGTTGAGTCAGGACCGCAGCATAACCGGGACATGATCGCTTGCGCCACGCGCGAACTGTCGTATCCGGCCCGGTCGCTGATTGCAGCAAGGCGGCTTGCGTGCAGTCACCACATTGCAACTTTGCCCATGTCATCGCGGCGCACAACGCGCCAAGGTGGCCCCCGTCGGCGCTTCCTGCGCTGACCGGGATTGGCGTCCTGAATGAAGCTTTTCACGAGCGGGCTTGCAAGGTCGTTGCCTGCCCGAACAATGCACCGTCCGTCGTTCTGCGGCGGGCGGTGCGTGGGGATCCCCGGATCCGCCGGCGTCATTCCTCGTGAAGAGCTTCACCGGCACGCCAACCCGCACCGCCCGCCACCTTGCATCCCGCAGGTGGCCTTGAGGTTGCTGCCATGAACACGCCCTACCCCACCTATCCGCGCCTGCAGGCACTGCTCGGTGCTGCATTGTCCGACCTGCAGCTGTCCACTACGGCAGCCGAAGCGCTGGAAGATGCGCTCACCGAAGCCGACGAACAGGCGCCGCAGTCGGCGTTCTTCGCCCGGTTGCGCGGCATCGCACACAGCCACGGAGCCGACGGCCAGGCGTGGCGCGAGCGGCAACTCAGCGAGGCGCGCGGCCGGGAACTGGCCGAGGCGACGCGCTGTCTTGCCGCATTGTCCGCCTGCGGCGGTGTGTTGCTGGCGGCGCAGTCGGCGCGCGAGATGGATGATGCGCAGGTGCAGTGTCCGCCACAGGTGGAGGAAGGGTTGCTGCATGCGGTGGTGGTGTTGGCCGATCATGCCGGGGCGTTGGTGGAGCCGGATGCGTGCGCGCCGTTGTCGTAGAGCCGAGCCTATGCTCGGCTGCACTGTGCTCGTGGCGTCGGTAGGTTCAGTGCCGACCAAGGTCGGCACCTACCAGAGCAGGGTCCCCCGAGCGCAAGGGCGCTACCAGTCCGCGCGCAGCCCGATGTTGCCTTCGATGATGCGGCGCTTCTCGTTGCGGTCGCCGCCCAGCTCGCGCGTGTAGTCGGCCACGGCGTACGCACTGATGGTGCGGTTGAAGCGCCCGACCACACCCACGCCGGCTTCCAGCGCGCGTGAACGCTGCGAATTGATGATCACGTCGTCGTCGAAGCGGACGCGATCCTCGCCGGAACGACCATGCCAGTAATTCAGCTTGAAATACGGTTGCCAGCCGTTGTCGGCCAGCTGGTAATCGCCGGCCAAACGCAGGCCCACACGGCCGGTCCAGGCGTTGTCGTTGTCGAAGCGCACGCTCGATATTTCATCGCGACGGTCATCCAGCGAAGTGCGTTGCCAGATCACCTGCACCTGCGGTTCCAGCCACCATGCGGACTGCCCGAAGTGCAGCAGCGGCTTGCCAGCCTCCACCGACACACTGGTGCCGTCGCCGCTCAGGCCGAAGCCGAGCCCGCGCGAGGAACGCACTCGGCCGTCGTAGCGGCTCTGCATCGCCACGGCGTCGATGTAGGCACCGCTGCTGTCGGTGAACGTCCAGTACAGGCCCACGTGCTTGTCGTCCAGGCGGTTCTGGCCCACCTGTACGTTCTCCCAGCCCAGTGCCAGGCCGGTGGTCTTGCCCTGCGCGCGGGTGCGGCCGACGAACACGCCGATCTGGTTGCGGTGGTTGTCCGACGCCGCAGCCCATACGTCGAGGCCGGCCTGCAGGCCCATCACGTCGCCATCAAAGCCGGGCTGTGCATCGCCCTTCCAATGGATCTCGCTGCTCTGCCCCACCAGGCGGCCCCAGGCGGTGCGGAATGCGCCCTGGTTGTACAGCAGGCGCTGTTCGCCCTGCCGCTCGTGGAAGGTACCGAGGCTGGCCAGCGAGGTCTCGCGCAGCAGCGGCGGCACCACCGCGTAGGCGGCGGTCTCCACGCGGTACAGCGGTACCACCGCGCCTTCGGCCGGGCGTGCACCCGGCGTCGGCGGTGCGCCGGTACCGGGCAATGCACCGCCGGCCACGGGCACGTCCGGCACCGCCGGATCGCTGGGCGGTGCCACCGGCGCCGGTTCCGGCGGCGGTGGTGGTGGTGCGGTCTCGCCTGCGGTCAGGTCCGGATCGGTGGCGCCTTCCGGCGGCGGCGGAGGTGCCGGGGCAATGGGGGGGGGGGGTGCCACCGGCGGCGTCAGCGGCGGCGGGGCGGCACTACCACCACCGTTGGGTGCCGGCGTCGGGCCGGTCACCAGCGTCGAACGCAGGTACCAGTTCTCGCTGGTACCGGCACTGACACCGCCCTTGAACAGGAAGTACTCGTAGGCGCCGGCCGCGACCGGTGCGAACAGCGAGAACGCGCCCGGCGCGGTGCGGCCACCATTCAAGGCCTGCACCACCAGGATGCCATCGGCCAGCGTGGCCGCGCCGCTGCCGCCGGCATTCAGCACGCCGATGCCGGTGGTTCCGGTGGCGGTACCGCCATCGATCACCAGGCGATCGCTGGGGGAGTTGTCCGCGCCCAGCACGGTGCGCAGGTACAGGCCACCACCGTCACCGCGATAGTTGCCGCGCACGGTGAACACGTCGCCGGCGCCGGTACCGGTCAGGTCGATGCGCCCGGCATTGACCATCTCCACCAGTGCAGCACTGTTGAATGGGCGGATGGCATGGCCGCCACTGCCCGCGTAGACGGTGCTGGTGCCGTCCACCGTGAGCGTACCGGTGCCGGTTGCGCTGTCGCCCAGCACCAGGTCGCCATCGAAGCTCAGCTCCGTGCTGTTGGCCAGGCTGATCGCCTCCCAGTTCTGGAAGCGGCCCACGCCTGCGGTCTTGACGTTGCTCAGGTTGAGCTGGTCGATGCCACTGCCCCCGTCGAACAGCGGCACCGCACCCAGGTTGCCCTGGTTGAGGTTGCTGAGGTTGGCCACGTCGTTGTCCGGGCCCATGTCGATCGCACCGTAGACGATGCCACCGCCGTCCCAGTTGAAGGTGTCATCGCCGGTGCTGAGCAGTACCTGCCCGCGCACGGTGCCGTCGGTGATGGTCACGCTGTCGTTGCCGCCGCTGACGCTGATGTTGCCGCCGATGTAGGCCGTGCCCGAAATGATGATGGTGTCGGTGTCGAAGCCGGTCACCACGTTGCCATCCACGGTGCCGCCGGACTGGTCCCACAGGTTCTTGTCCAGCTTCATGTTGACGCGGCCGATGCGGCCAGCGGTCATCCAGGCCTGGTCGCCATCCTCGAACGCGCCGATGATGCGACCACCGCTCATGCGGAAGGTATCGATGTTGTCGCCCTGCTGCAGCGCGCCGATCGTGCCGCCACTCATGACGAAATCATCGCGGCCACTGTCCTGCGCTACCAGGCCGGTGACGGTGCCGCCGGTGACGGTCATCCGGTCATCGCCACTGCCCTGGTCGACGCTGTCGATGGTGCCATTGCCCAGCAGCAGCACGTCGTTGCCATCCCCTTGCAGGACACCGCCGCTGATGCTGCCGGCCTGCATGTCCAGGCGGTCGTTGCCTGAATCGAACTGTACGCCGGTACGCCCACTGATCGTTCCGCGGTTGACCAGCACGCTGTCGCCCGCACCGACGAACTGCAGCGCGGTGTTGTTGCCGGTGCTGATGCTGCCCGCATTTTCGACGCGGCTGCCACCACCGAGCTGGACCGCCACACCCCCCACCGAACTGATCGTGCCTTGGTTGGTCAACAGGTGACCACTTGCACCGACCAGGGTAACGGCCGACGCCCCACCGCTCTGCTGCAACTGGGCACCGCTGGCGACGTTGACGGTGATGCCCGCTTCGCCGCTGGCCGAGATGGGCACCGTCTGCGGATTCGGCGCGTTGGCGTCACAGGTGACCGTCTGGCCGGCGACCGGAGCGACGGTGCTGCAGCCGGCCCAGGCGGCGCTGGCGGTCAACAGCACCATGGACGGGACTGCCAGTGCCTGAAGCACGGAAACGGTGAGGCGGCGCGGACGGAAAGCGCGCGGGACGGCACGGGTCATACAGTCCTCCTGGACAGAGAATCAGGAACTGCAAATGCACGCTGCTGCGTATGCAGTCTGCCGTGATGTGAATCGTTTCGATAGATGAACTTGAGTGCGGAAAATCACATTTCGGATGTGAAATCGCCGGGCCCTCACGCCAATGTGATGTGGCTGAAATCGTTCATTTTTTCTGGGCGTTGGGAGCCGCACATGCGTGGATGCCGTTGGCGGATCGGGTCAGGGCCTTTTCCTGCGGAAAAGGGTCCGACCCCGGGACTGCTCAGATCTTCAGGTAGATCTTGCGACGGTCCAGCCACCAGGCCACGCCCCACCACAGCGCGACGAACACCAGTGCCTGCAGCATCGATGCCAGCTCGAGCGCCTGCGGCATCGCGTTGGCCAGCTGCTGCCAGATCCAGCCCCAGGCACCGCTGGCCATCAACGCCACCGACATCACCGAGGCCCCCAGATACGCGGTGATCGCGTTGACCCCGAAACGCCGGCCCAGCGGCGGCCAACCCTTCTTGTCGATCAGCACGTGGCCCAGCCACAGCGCCAGCGCGGCCAGGCCGCCGGTCCACAGCACGTAGCTGGGCGTCCACAGCGGCTTGTTCAACGGCAACACCCCGGCCAGCAACAGGCCCAGCACGGCGGTCGCCACGCCCAGCCCGGCCAGTGCCGTCGAACGCCCGCTGCGCAGCAGGCCACCGGCCAACAGGCCGAGCACGGTACTGGCCAGTGCACCCAGCGTGCTCAGCAATCCTTCCGGGTCATGGCCGAGGCCGGTATCGGCATGCCATTGATAGATCCACGGCGCGAACAGCGCGGTGTCCAAGCGGCTGGCCGGGTTGATCCACGGCGCCAGGTCACCCATGCCGAGCAGCAACATCGTGTATCCCACCAGCAATCCAACAAGCACGCCGGCCTGCATGCGCGGCCGTGCATACACCGCCAGCACGCCCACCAATGCCGCGCACACGGCGATCCGTTGCAGCACGCCCCAGATGCGGAAGTGGTGCGTATGCAGCGCCCACAAGATCAGCAGATGCAACAGCACGCCGGCCACCAGGATGCGCAGTGCGCGCTCCAGCACGCCGCGCGCCAACACCGGGCGTGCGGCGGCATCCAACGCGCGCGGTGCCACGCTGAAGGCCATCGACACACCCACCAGGAACAGGAAGAACGGGAACACCAGGTCGGTGGGCGTGCAGCCATGCCATTCCGAATGGCGCAGCGGTGCGAACACTGCACTCCAGTCGCCTGGGTTGTTGACCAGCAGCATCGCCGCCACGGTGATGCCGCGCAGGGCATCGATCGAGCCCAGACGGCGCGGCGGCGTACTGTTCATCAGGCGGCCTCGTACTGTCCTGCAATCCAGGTGCCACGCACCTGCAGGGCGTCATCCAGCAGCACCAGGTCGGCCTGGTAGCCCTCGGCGATGTGGCCCAGGCGGTCGTCGACGTTGAGGAACTGCGCCGGGTAGGTCGAGGCCATGCGCGCGGCCTCGGCCAGCGGCTGGCCCAGCAGCTGCACGGTGTTGCGCACCGCCGTGGCCATGTCCAGCGCAGAACCGGCCAGCGAACCAGCGGCATTGCGCACCACGCCATCGATGGCGGTGATGGTTTCGCCATACAGCACGTAGCTGGGATCGTCGGCACCGACCGGCGGCATCGCATCGGTCACCAGCAGCAGGCGACCGCGCGGCTTGGCCGCCAGCGCCACGCGCAGGCTGGCCGGATGCACATGCACGCCATCGACGATGATGCCGATCCAGCTGTCGCGGTCTTCCAGCGCAGCGCCCACTGCGCCAGGCTCACGGCCCTGCAGCGGCGACATCGCGTTGTACAGGTGGGTGAAGCCGCGTATGCCGGCATCCAGGCCGGCGCGGACCTCTTCGTACGTGCCTGCGGTATGGCCGGCGGCCACGATCACGCCACGTTCGACCAGCGCACGGATGGTTTCCAGTGGCACGCGCTCCGGCGCCAGCGTCAGCAGCGTCACGCCGTTGTCCAGCGACGCGGCCAGCGTGATCTCTTCTTCGTCAGGCACGCGGAACTTGCTGGCATCGTGCGTGCCCTTGCGCGCCGGCGCGATGTAGGGCCCTTCCAGATGGATGCCGATCACGCCCGGCACGCCCTGCGCGATGGCCTCGCGCATCGCACCGATGGCTTCGCGCATCACCGCCACGTCATCGCTGATCAGCGTGGGCAGCATCGCGGTGGTACCGAAGCGGCGGTGTGCCTGCGCGATGGTACGCAGCGAGGCAACATCGGGCGTGTTGTTGAACAACGCACCGCCACCCCCATTGACCTGCACGTCGATGAAGCCGGGCAGCAGCCAGCCGCCGCCCAGGTCCACCTGCTCGGCAGCGTGGCCCAGCTGCGGTGCGGCGTCGGGCAACAGCGCGCTGATGCGACCCTCTTCGATCACCACAGCCAGATCGTCGCGGAATTCATCGCCTGCCAGGATGCGGGCATTGCGCAGCACGGTTGCCATCACACCGTCTCCGTGACCTTGTTCAGGTGCGGCGGCAGGTCCGGGTTGAAGCCACGGCGCAGCGCCAGCGCGTTGATCGCGCGATAGAAGCTCTGCACGGTCAGCAGCGGTGCGCACAGCGGGTGTGGCGCGGGCGCCACCGGCAGGTTGCCGCCGGCACCGGCCAGCCACACCTGCGCGCCGCGTGCAGAAAATTCCTCGACCACCGCGCGGGTGCCGGCGCCGGTTTCATCGGGCTGCGCGCAGGCCAGCACCGGGAAGCCACGGTCGACCAGTGCCATCGGGCCGTGCTTGACCTCGGCCGAGCTGTAGGCTTCGGCGTGCAGGCTGCAGGTTTCCTTGAACTTCAGCGCCGCTTCCTGCGCCGCACCCAGGCCCAGGCCACGGCCGAGCACGAACAGGTTGGTGGCCTCGACCAGGCCTTCGGTCACCGCGCTCCAGTCGCACTGCCAGGCTTCACGCATCGCGTCCGGCAGCAGGTCCAGCGCGTTGCGCAGGCTGCTGTCCTGCTTCCAGTAGGCGGCCAGCTGCAGCAGTGCAGCCAGCGAGGCCAGGTAGCTCTTGGTTGCCGCCACGCTCTTTTCGGCACCGGCATGCAGCGGAATGACCGTGTCGGCCAGCTGCGCCAGCGGCGAATCCTCGACGTTGACCAGCGCGATCACGCGTGCGCCAGCGGCCTTGGCCGCCTCGGCGTTGCGCAGCAGGTCCGGGCTCTTGCCCGACTGCGAAATGACGATGAACAGCGCACCGCGCAGCTGCAGTGGTGCGGCGTAGACCGAGCCTACCGACGGCGACGCGGAGGCGACCACCAGGCCCAGCTGGGTTTCCAGCAGGTACTTGCCGTAGGTGGCGGCATGGTCGGAGCTGCCGCGTGCACAGGTGACCACGAACGGCGGCGGCGCGGCGCGCAGGCTGGCGGCCAGGGTTTCCATGGTGGCGTGGTTGCGCGAGAACTGGCGGGCAACCACGTCTGCCGCTTCAGCGGCCTCGGCGAACATCAGGGTGGCGGTGGGGTCTGACAGCGACATGGCAGGCTCAGGCAGGATCGGAAGGAAGGGGGCGTGCGCCGGCCGGGCGCATCGGCGCGGTCGAACCGCGCACCACCAGTTGCGGCACGAAGCCCTGGTTGTGCAGCGGTGCCGGCGCATCGTCGTAGGCGTCGCTGCGCAGTTGTGCGATCAGCAGGCGCGCGGCGTGGCGGGCGATGTCCTCGGTGGCCTGCTTGGCGGTGGTCAGCGGTGGCCACGACTGGCGCGAGAACGGGCTGTCCTCGAAACCGGCGATGGACAGGTCGTAGGGCACGTTCATGCCGGCCGACTTGGCGGCGGCCAGCACGCCGGCAGCGATTTCGTCGTTGGAACCGAAGATGGCGGTGGGCGGTTCGCGCAGCGCCAGCAGGCGGCGCGCCCCACGGAAACCATCGTCGAAGGTGTAATCGCCCTGCACCACCAGGTGCTTGTCCACGGTCATGCCGTAGTCCTTCAGCGCGGCTTCGTAACCGGCGTAGCGTTCGCCCGAGGAGCGGTGCGAGCTGCCGCCCCAGAGGAAGCCGATGCGCTGGTGGCCCAGCTGGATCAGGTGCTCGGTGATCTCGTAGGCCGCCTCGCGGTCGTCGACGAACACGCAGGCGCCGTCGGCCGGGTCTTCAGTGGCGGCGATGATGCGCACCAGCTTGATGCCACGCGCGGTCAGCGCCTGGATCAGGTCGCGGCGCTCGGACATCGGCGCGGTCAGCACCAGCCCCGCCAGCCGCGAGCGCTGCACCCAGTCGGCCAGTTCATCGGCCAGCAACGGCGAGCTCGAATCACAGGGATGGATCTGCAGGCCGAAACCGGTCTCGCGGCACGCGGCCAGCACGCCGTTCTGCACGCCGATGATGTGGTACGGGTTCGGGTTGTCGTAGACCAGCCCGATCACGAAGGTAGTGCCGCTGCGCAGGTTGCGCGCGGACGGATCGGGCTCGTAGTCGAGCTCGGCGATGGCACGCAGCACCCGCGCACGGGTGGCCTGCATCACCGAGGGCTCGTTGTTGATCACCCGCGAGACCGTCTTCAGCGAGACCTTGGCCTTCTCCGCAACGTCCTTGATGGTCGCTCTGCGCATGGGTTTTCCCTGGGGTTGGCTGCCGTCCATCATCGCCGATCAGGCCTTGTCCTGCGGCAGGCCGGCACGATGGCCGATCACCGAGTAGAACAGGATGTACAGGTAGCACGGCACCATCAGCAGCACGAACACCAGCTGGAAGTCGATGTGCTGCTTGAGCACGGCGAACAGCTGCGGAATGATCGCGCCGCCGGCGATGCCCATCACCAGCAGGGCCGAGCCGGTCTCGGTGAAGCGGCCCAGGCCGCGGATCGCCAGCGGGAAGATGGCCGGCCACATCATGGCGTTGGCAAAGCCCAGCAGCGCCACGAAAGCCACCGAGACGTAGCCGTGCGTAGCCCAGGCGCCCAGGCAGAACACCACGCCCATCACTGCCGAAATGGTCAGGTAGCGCGACTGCGAGACCAGGCCAGGGATCGCCAGCAGGCCGACCACGTAGCCGGCCAACATCGCACCCAGCGTCAGCGAAGTGAACATCTTGGTCTGGTCCAGCGGCAAGCCGAAACCGTGCCCGTAGGTGCCGATCGCATCGCCGGCCATGACTTCCACGCCTACGTACACGAACAGGCACAGCACGCCCAGCCACAGATGCGGGAACTGGAAGATGCTGCGGCGCTCGGCCGTTCCGGGTGCCCCTGACGGCGTTGCATTGGCTTCGGAGGACTTGATCTCCGGCAGAGGCGAGAACAGCACGGCCACCGCCAGCACCACCAGCAGCGCGGCCATCGCCAGGTACGGCGCATGGATCTTGGCGGCGAATTCGTTGAGCAGCGCGACCTTGGTGACCGCGTCGGCAGCCTGCACCTGCTTGTCCAGGTCGCCGATGCCATGCAGCACCAGGGTGCCGATCAGCACCGGGGCGAGCATGCCGGCGATCTTGTTGCAGATGCCCATCAGTGCGATGCGGCGTGCCGCCGTCTCGATCGGGCCGAGGATGGAGATGTAGGGATTGATCGCGGTCTGCAGCAGCGCCAGGCCGCTGCCGATCACGAACAGGCCGCCGAGCGCGCCCGGGTACCAGCGCTGGGTGGCGAATTCACCGAACAGCGCGGCACCACCGGCCATCACCAGCAGGCTCAGGCTCAGGCCCTTCTTCATGCCGGTGCGGCGCAGGATCCAGGACGCCGGCAGGGCCAGGAAGAAATAGGACAGGTAGAACACCATCAGCACCAGGAAGGCGCCGACCTCGCTGAGTTCGAAGGCCAACTTGACGAAGGTGATCAGCGGGCCGTTGAGCCAGGTGAAGAAGCCGATCAGGAAGAACAACACGCCAACGATGGCGATTGAGGTGGCCACGTTCGGGCGCGCGCTTGCAGCGGGGACGGCGGACATCAGGAGGGCTCCTGCGGCGACGGCCGCAGAACGCGGCGTCGGAGAGTGGCTGGGAACAACGTTGTCACATTCTTTCGATGGACAACGGCGGTTTGTCAACTTCCATGCACGCCTGCCTGAACCTTGTGCTGCACTGCGCAAGTCCGCCGCGGTACGCCCCGCTGAATGCGCGGGAGGCCTAGAGCCCCGTGCGCCAATGGTTCCCATGTGAAACCCGCACTCACACCGTGTAAACGTTTACTGCGCGCCGCATTCGTTGCGACGCAGCAACGAAAGTGTCACGAACTCGTTGACATCGTTGTCAGCGCGGTTACAGACTCCGCCCCAATCGCCGCCCCCGATCCCCGGGCCGGCCCACCTGCAGCAGGAGCCCGCGTGACCGCCAGCCACCCCGCCCCGTCGCATGTCCTGTCTCGCGTCGCGCCCTCGTTCCTGGCCGCCGACGTCGGTGGCACCCATGTGCGCGTGGCCCGGGTCCAGGCCAGCGGTGACGCCGCCCATCCGGTGCAGGTGCTGGAGTACCGCAAGTACCGCAATGCCGACCATGCCGGCCTCAGCGCGATCCTGTCCGACTTCCTGGGCGAAGGCCCGCGGCCCACGCATTGCGTGGTCGCCAGCGCCGGCTATGCCCGCGAAGACGGCACGGTGATCACCGCCAACCTGCCGTGGCCGCTGTCGGCGCGCCAGGTGGAGGCCGACGTCGGCCTGCAGCGGGTCTACATCGTCAACGATTTCGAAGCGGTGGCCTACGCCGCCGCGCAGGTGGACGCCAGCGGCGTGCTGCACCTGTGCGGGCCGGAGACCGCCGCGCGTGGCCCGACCCTGGTGGTCGGCCCCGGCACCGGTCTGGGCGCCGCGCTGTGGATCCCCACCGCGCACGGCCCGGTGGTGCTGCCCACCGAAGCCGGCCAGCCGACCCTGGCGGCCAGCACCGAACTGGAAATGGCCATCGTCCGCTACATGCAGCGCGACCGCGCGCACGTGTCGATCGAGCATGCGATCTCCGGCCCCGGCCTGATGAACCTGTACCGTGCGGTGTGTGCACTGCAGGGGCAGGCGCCGACCCTGGCAAGCCCCGACGCAGTCACCGCCGCCGCCATGGCCGATACCGATGCACATGCGCGCCAGGCGCTGGACGTGTTCTGTGGCCTGCTCGGCAGCACCATCGGCGACATGGCGCTGTTCTACGGCGCCCACGGTGGCGTCTACCTGGCCGGCGGCATCCTGCCGCAGATCCGCGAATACCTGCACGCCAGCACCTTCGTCGAACGCTACCTGCAGAAGGGGCCGATGGGCGAAGCGCTGGCACGCATCCCGGTGAAGGTCGTCGAACACGGCCAGTTGGGCGTGGTCGGCGCTGCCAGCTGGTACCTGCAGCAATCGGCCGCCTGACACCGCAACAGGCTTCAACGCAATCGCAGCACGCAGTACGTGGCACGCCAACGCACGGGACTTCGCCGCCGCCCCGCGCATGTCATCGCAACCGTAACCGAACACCGCCGCCGGCACCCAATCGAGTGATGAGGAGAGACATCATGAACACCCGCAAGACCCTGCTTTCGGCCGCCATCGTCAGCTGCATCGCCTTCAGTGCGCACGCACAGCAGGCGGCCCCGACCGCCACCGATCTGGACACCGTGACCGTTACCGGCATCCGTGGCTCGATGGAAAAGTCGCTGGACACCAAGCGCGAAGCCAATGCGCGCGTGGAAGTGGTCACCGCCGAAGACGTGGGCAAGCTGCCCGCGCACAACGTTGCCGATACCCTGCAGCGCCTGCCGGGCGTCAACATCAGCTCGTCCAGCGCCGACGAAGGTGGCTTCGACGAAGCCGACCGTGTCAGCCTGCGCGGCACCAGCCCGAGCCTGACCCAGACCCTGATCAACGGCCACACCGTCGGCTCGGCCGACTGGTTCGTGCTCAGCCAGGGCAACAACGTCGGCCGCAGCGTCAGCTACTCGCTGCTGCCGTCGGAACTGGTCAGCTCGGTGGAAGTGAACAAGTCCTCGCAGGCCAAGCTGCAGGACGGCGGCACCACCGGTACCGTCAACATCATCACCCGCAAGCCGCTGGAATTCTCCAAGCCGTTCACCGCGGAAGGCTCCATCGGTGCGGTGCGTTCGGACCTGGCCAAATCGACCGATCCGCAGTACTCGGCATTGTTCAATTACAAGAACGACGAAGGCACCTTCGGCGTGATGGTGCAGGGCTTCAGCCAGAAGCGCGAACTGCGCCGTGAAGCGCAGGAAATCCCGGGCGGCTTCTTCAAGATCGGCGCCGGCGACCCGGTCGCCAGGACCAATCCGGACCTGATCGGCGTCAACGTGCCGGGCCTGCTGGGTTCGACCCTGTTCGAACAGACCCGCGAACGCAAGGGCGGCCTGGTCTCGCTGCAGTTCAAGCCGAGCGACAGCCTCACCCTGGGCCTGAATGGTTTCAGCTCCGAGCTGAAGGCCAACAACTACAACCGCAACTTCATGATGTTCGGCAACAGCTTCGCCAAGTCGCAGGCGCCGGATCCGGGCTATGTGGTCAAGGACGGCGTGCTGACCAACGCCACCTACAGGGGCGTGCCGGGCACCGACTATGCGGTGTACGACATGATCTACCGCGAGTCGAAGGCCAAGTCGAGCTATGTCACCTTCGATGCCGACTGGCAGATCAGCGACAGCCTGACCGCCACGTTCCAGGCCGGCAGCACCAAGGGCACCGGCGAGACGCCGCGCCAGTACATCGCCGAGGTCACCCTGGCCAACGGCGGCGGCGCCAGCTGGGCCACCCACGGCAATGGCTCGCCGATCGACTGGAACGTCGGCGGCGACCTCTCGCCCAACGGCGTGACCAGCTTCGGCACCTGGGGCAACCAGCAGGTCACCGCTGAAGACAAGGAGAAGTGGGCCACGCTCGACTTCAACCAGTACTTCAATGATGGCGGCGTACTGAGCTCGATCGACTTCGGCCTGCGTTTCGCCGACCACAAGCGCGAAGCGCTGTCGCCGGAAGGTGCAACCCCGGGTGACATCTGGAGCGCGCTGAAGAACGGTGCCACGGCCAACTATCCCAGCGGCTTTGCCGGTGACATCGGCGGCACTTTCCCGCGCAACCTGTGGTACTTCACCCCGGGCGCGCTGAAGGACGCGGTGACCAACAACTCCACCTGGCTGGCCGGCAATGACGGCCCGACCGGTCGCCACAACTATGGCGCCGAGTGGAAGGTGAAGGAAAAGAACTTCGCCGGCTATGTGCAGGCCAACTTCCGCGGCGACTGGTGGAGCGGCAACGTCGGCCTGCGCTACGTCAACATCAAGCAGGACATCGACACCTACAACGCCGTCAGCAAGGCCGCAGATGCCGATGTCAGCAGCCTGTTCGGCATGTGGGAGCGCCTGGCCTTCCAGAACAAGCGCAACCGTGTCCTGCCCAGCGCCAACATCAAGTTCGACCTGGACGACTCGCTGGTGCTGCGTGTCGCCGCCTCG
Organism: Stenotrophomonas maltophilia group sp. Smal12; assembly: GCF_037079935.1. Classification (NCBI taxonomy): domain Bacteria; kingdom Pseudomonadati; phylum Pseudomonadota; class Gammaproteobacteria; order Lysobacterales; family Lysobacteraceae; genus Stenotrophomonas; species Stenotrophomonas maltophilia group sp. Smal12. Next base: position 36,055 of record NZ_JBAWUK010000033.1, read on the forward strand.
CAGACCCAGACCCTGCCGGACTACTCGGCACTGGGCGCGTCCTCGTACGGCTCGGACCTGAACCGCACCGGCGGCGGCGGCAATCCGAACCTCAAGCCGACCCTGTCGACCAACCTGGATGCCAACCTGGAGTGGTACTTCATGCCGCGCGGCCTGCTGTCGGTGGGTGCGTACCACATGAAGCTGAAGGACTACATCGCCTTCGACGTGGTCTCGCGCCAGCTCTACAGCGAACTGACCAACCAGCTTGAGACCTACCAGATCTCCACCCCGATCAATGCCGACGGCAAGGTCACCGGCGTGGAAGTGGCCTACGAGCAGCCGATCGGCGAGTACTTCGGCATCAACGCCAACTACACCTACGCCAACGGCACCACCTCGCACACCTGGTCGGATGGTTCGCACAACCTGCTGGGCACCTCGAAGAACACCTACAACGTGGGTGCCTACTTCGAGAACGAGCGTTTTGGCGCCCGGGTCAGCTACACCCGCCGTTCCTCGTTCCTGATCAGCCTGTCGGGCACCAACCCGTACTACCAGGATGATTTCGGCACGCTGTCGGCATCGCTGAGCTACAAGGCCACCGATTGGCTGAGCATCAGCCTGGATGGCCTGAACCTCAACAACCCGACCTACAAGTACTACCAGACCGCGGCCATCCCGACCTCGTTCTACAGCAACGGTCGCCAGTACTACCTCAACTTCCGCTTCAAGTACTGATCCAGCGGCAGCAACATCGCCGAGTCGTGCACGCACGCCGGGCCTGGGTCATTCCGGGCCCGGCGTTTTTCATGTATAGCGTTCATCGCACCGTTCCAAGGAGTCGTTCCGATGGTCAAGCCTTCCCGCGCCCGGATGCGCAGCGCAGTGCTGCTGGGCAGCCTGCTCGCCCTGTTGCCGGCACTGCCCGCACTCGCCGCCGATCCCACGCCGGCCGCTGAAGCACCGGGTCCGCAGCTGCGTGCCGGCAGCCTGATGCTGATTCCCGCGCCCGCTACCGTGCAGCACGGCCAGGGCAGCGGCATCACCGTACGCGCCGATACCGCGCTGCACGCCGAAGGCGAAGCCGCGCAGCGCGTCGCCACCCAGTTCGCCGACCTGCTGGCCCGCAGTGGCGGTCCGCGACTCATGCCGGCCATGAGCAAGGCGGCAGGCAAGTCGGGCAGCATCCGCTTCCAGATCGTCCCGACCTTCCGCGACAGCGGTGAGAGCTACACGCTGGAAAGCACCGCGCAGGGCGTGCTGGTGCAGGCCGGCAACGAAACCGGCCTGTTCTACGGCGCAACCACGCTTGCCCAGCTGGTCACGGGTGGCAGCAACGGCGTGCTGCCGGCGGTGCAGATCCAGGACGCGCCGCGCTTCGGCTGGCGCGGTTTCATGCTCGACTCGGCGCGGCATTTCCAGAGCCTGGACGAGATCAAGCGCGTGCTCGATGCCATGGCCGCGCACAAGCTCAATACCTTCCATTGGCACCTCACCGATGACCAGGGCTTGCGCATGGAGATCAAGCGCTACCCGAAGCTGACCGAGGTGGGCAGCTGCCGCCTGCCGGCCGGCGACGGTGGCATCGATCCGGCCAGTGGCAAGGAGCATCCGTACTGCGGCTTCTACACGCAGGAGCAGATCCGCGAAGTGATCGCCTATGCCGCCAGGCTGCATATCCAGGTGATTCCAGAAATCGACGTGCCCGGCCATGCCACCGCGGCGATCGCCGCGTACCCGGAATTGGGTTCAATCAACACCCCGCTGAAGCCGATCAGCGAATGGGGCGTGTTCCCGAACCTGTTCAACGTGGAAGACAGCACCGTCACCTTCCTCGAGAACGTACTGGAAGAAGTGATCGCGCTGTTCCCTGCGAAGTACGTCCACGTCGGCGGCGACGAAGCAGTCAAGGACCAGTGGGAAGCCTCGAAACAGGTGCAGCAGCGCATGCGTGCGCTGGGCATCAAGGATGAAATGGCCATGCAGAGCCACATCATCAAGCGCCTGGAGACCTTCCTGGAGCAGCACGACCGGCGCCTGATCGGCTGGGACGAAATCCTCGAAGGCGGCCTACCACCGCAGGCCACGGTGATGTCGTGGCAGGGCACCGAAGGTGGCCTGGCTGCAGCCGGTGCCGGCCATGACGTGGTCATGTCCCCGGTGGGATACCTGTACCTGGATTACCTGCAGACCGCCTCGCCGAACGAGCCACCGGGTCGCCCGGCCCAGGTCAACCTCGGCAAGCTGTACAACTTCGAGCCGGTGCCGGCCGAGCTGGCGGCCGACAAGCGCCAGCACATTCTCGGCCTGCAGGCCAACATGTTCACCGAGCACACGCGCACCTACGCGCGCCTGCAGCACAACCTGTTCCCGCGCCTGGCCGCCGTGGCCGAGACCGGCTGGAGTACGCCGGAACATCGCGACTTCCGCGATTTCCTAGCGCGCCTGCCCGCGCAGCTGCAGCGCTACCGTGCCTGGGGCCTGGCCTACGCGCAGACCCCGTTCGAAGTGGGCGTGGACTACACCGATGATCGCGCGAAAAACTCCGTGACCCTATCGCTGGCCAATCCGCTGGGCTATGAAGTGCGCTACAGCACCGATGGCCAGCCGGTGACCGCGCAGTCGCCGTTGTACCAGCAGCCGCTGACCGCGACGCTGCCGACCACCGTGCAGGCCGCCGCGTTCTACCAGGGCCAGATGCTGGCCGCGAAGCCGACCATCGCCACGTTCACCGCGCAGTCGCTGCTCAGCCGCCGCAGCGATGCGCTGCTCAGCTGTGTGGGCAAGAAGGGGCTGGTGCTGCGCCTGGAAGACGACGGCCCGCGCGAGGGAACGCGTGCGGTGTTCAACGTCGACATCTTCCAGCCATGCTGGCGCTGGCCGCAGGCGCAGCTGGACGGCATCGGCAGCGTGGAGGTCCGCGCGGGCCGCATTCCGTACTACTTCCAGCTGGCCCACGATGAACCCAAGCGTCGCTTCGAAAAGGCCCGGAGCGCACATGGCGAAATGCTGATCCGCCGCGGTGATTGCACGGGCAAGGTGCTGGCTCAGGTACCGCTGCCGGCCACGCCCGATGCCGATGGCTTCGTGACCCTGCGTGCGGCGCTGCCGAAGGGCACGCAGGGCACGGGTGACCTGTGCATCAACTTCACCGGCGATACGCGCCCGGCGATGTGGGTGCTGGATGAGGTCACGCTGAAGAAGTAACCGCAAGCCTGTCCTGGCGCAATCCATCCACGCATGGCGTGGATCTACTGTAGAGCCGAGCCCATGCTCGGCTGCCTTTCGGGAGGGAGCCGAGCACGGGCTCGGCGCTACAGGAACCTCAGCCCCGCCAGCGCATCAGCAGATCGCGCAACGGGGTCAGCGCCGTGGCCATGCCGGCCAGCACGCCGATCGTGTTGGCCAGCGCATCCATCGGGTCAGCAGTGCGGTTGCTGGTCAGCGCACCCTGCGCGAACTCGATGCCGACGCCCATCAGCACCAGCCCCACGCCCACCCACAGCAGCGGGCGCCCCGGCCGGAACAGCTGCACCGCGCTGCCGGCCAGGATGAAGTAGGCGAGGAAGTGCTCGCCCTTGTCGCTGTTTTCCGGCAGCGGGATCGGCGGTGGTGGGATCAGGCAGACCACGATCACCAGCAACACCGCCAATGTCCAAAGCGCGGTCCACAGCCGCTGCCGCCGCAGCGGCTTGATCAGCGGCAACGCATTGCTCACAGGCGCCAGCTCAGGTCGCCCAGTTCGAACGCCGGCTCGAAATCGACACCACGCTGCAGGCCGATGGCCTGGAAGCGCTCGCCCATCTCGGTCGGCAGGGTCAGCTTCTTCACCTGGTCACGCAGCTGGATGCGGCCGACCTCATCCGTACGCTCTTCGGCCAGCAGCAGCACCTGGTCCAGGCCGTTGCCGAGCAGGAAACTGGCCTGGCTGCAGTACCCCGCCAATTCGAAACCACCGTGCATGCCCGCCTCGGCCATCGCGGTGAAATCCACCGACGCGGTGATGTCCTGCAGGCCGGGCCAACGATGCACGTCGTTATGCACGTGGTGGCGGTAGAACGCGCGGACCGTGCCATCGTCGCGGTCGTGCTGGTAGAACTCGCTGCGGCTGTAGCCGTAATCGACAAACAGCATCGCACCACGCTGCAGGCCGCCAGCCACTGCCTGCAGCCAGTACGGCAGCTGCGGCAGCACCTCGGAGCGGTAACCGTCGGCAAAGGGCTTTTCAAGGTAGCGCTCGATGTGGCGCACCGCACCGTTGAGCAGGATGTCAGCCGGCTGCGCGCCACGGATGAAGTTGCCTTCGCCATCAAGCTCGACGGTTTCCTCATAGACCTCGCCGTCCCGGATCAGGAAACGCGGGGTCGGCAGCGCGTCGATCACCTCGTTGGCGAACACCACGCCCTCCCAGTCCTCCTCGAACGGGCGGTCGATCCAGCCCACGCGCGCGGCCAACTCGGCCGGCAGGTTCTGCTGCAGGCGCTGCTGCTGGCGCTCGCGCAGGTCGGCGCTGGGTTCGAGGATGGCGTAGCGCGATGGCAGCGCGTCCAGTTCGGCCAGGCGCAGCAGCACGGCCTCGGCGAAGGCGCCGGTACCGCCGCCCAGTTCCAGCATGCGGGCCTGCGCGCCCAGCTGGGCGAACACTGGCGCCAGCGCATTGGCCACGCTGCCGGCGAACAGGCTGCCGAGCTCGGGTGCGGTGGTGAAGTCGCCGCTGCCTCCGAACTTGCTGGCGCCGGCGCTGTAGTAGCCCCAGCCGGGGGTGTACAGGCACAGCTCCATGAAGCGCGAGAACGGCATCGCTCCGCCCTGCGCAAGGATTTCGGCGCGCAGGGCGGCCGCCAGCTGGTCGCTGTGGGCCAGGGCATCGGCTTCGGGCAGGGGGAAGGTGGGCTGCATGGCGTCTTCGAATGCGGTGACAATGGTGCACAGGATAGCCGAGCCTTGGAGGACCCTCGATGAGCGATACCCACCCCGTGGTCCTGATCACCGGCAGCGCGCGCCGGATCGGTGCGGCCATCGCCCGCCAGTTCCACGCCTGTGGCTGGTCGGTGGTACTGCATGCCAACACCTCCAGCGCCGAACTGCAGCAGGCCGCGTTCGATTTCGACAATGTGCGGCCGGGCAGCGTGCTTGCGCTGCAGGCCGACCTGCGTGACGCCGACGCCCTGCCCGACCTGGTGGAACAGGCCGTTACCCACTTCGGCCGCCTGGACGCGCTGGTCAACAACGCCTCCAACTTCTATGCCACCCCGCTCGGCCAGGTCACCGCCGAGGCGATGGACGAGCTGTATGCGGTCAATGCGCGCGCGCCACTGCTGTTGTCACAGGCGGCCGCGCCCTACCTGCGCCGCCAGCAGGGCTGCATCGTCAACCTGACCGACCTGCACGGCACCGACCCGATGCGCGACCACATCGCCTACACGATGGCCAAGGCCGCGCTGGAGATGGCCACCCGCTCGCTGGCGCTGGAGCTGGCGCCCAAGGTGCGGGTCAATGCGGTGGCGCCCGGCGCGATCCTGTGGCCGGAACAGGGCAAGGACGATTTCGCCCGCGAGGCCCTGCTGGCGCGCACGCCTTTGGCGCGGATCGGTACGGTCGAGGAGATCGCCGAAGCGGTGTACTGGCTGGTGGCCGAAGCCAGCTTCGTCACCGGCCACACGCTGCGCGTGGATGGCGGGCGCACGGTCAGCTGAGAGGTTGCCGGCCAGCGGCCGGCGCTACCGGTCATGCCGGCCGCTGCCGGCAACCTCCATCAATCCAGGTCAACCACCTCGAACGCCTCGCCAAACTGCGCGTGCGCGCGCCACAGCGTGGCCAGGCCCAGCCCGCTGACCGGATCGATGAAGTCGGGCGCGATATCGGCCAGCGGCTTCAGCACGAAGGCATGCTTCAGTTCGGGACGGGGAATGCGCAGGTGGCCGGGACCTTCCACCACCAGGTCGCCGTAGAACACCACATCGATATCCAGGGTCCGGTCGGAGAAGCGCGGCCCACTACGGTCGCGGCCGTGCGCGTCCTCCAGCGCATGCAGCCAGTCGTCCAGTTCCTGCAGCGGCAAGTCCGTCTCGATCGCCACCGCGTTGTTGAGGAAGGCCGGGCCGTCGAAGCCGACCGCGGCGGTACGGTAGGCCGGCGAGACCTGCAGCGCGCCGAAGCGCTCGCGCAGGGCCGCCACCGCGGCGTGGAGGTAGCGGCGGGGCTGGACATTGCTGCCCAGGCTCAGGAGCACGGTCGTCATGCGGTTCAGGTGGCAGCGAGGGGGGCGTGGACATGCCGTCGTCACGGCGGCCTGCCTACAATCCGGGACGCACATGATAGGGCACCGACATGACCTATTGCGTTGGAATCGAGGTGGACGAGGGCCTGGTCTTCGCTGCCGACACCCGGACCAATGCCTCGCTGGACGATGTACGCGTGCATCGCAAGCTGCACGTGTTCGAATATCCCGGCCAGGCAGCCTACGTGCTGATGGCGGCTGGCAACCTGGCCACCACCCAGCTGCTGGTGTCGCGCCTGGGCCGCGACGCCGCAGAGCGGCGCGTGCCCAACCTGCGCGACATGACCCACCTGTTCGAAGCCGCCGCGTATGTGGGGCAGCTGCTGGTGGACAGCCAGGTGCACAGCAGCCACAGCGAACACGGCCATGACGGGGTCAACACCCAGGCCACGCTGATCTTCGGCGGCCAGATCGCCGGCGAGCGGCCCGGGCTGTACATGATCTACCCGCTCGGCAACGCCATAGCCGCCTCGCCGGAGACGCCCTACCTGCAGATCGGTGAATCCAAGTACGGCAAGCCGATCCTCGACCGCATCCTCAGCCCCGCCACGCGCCTGGAGGATGCTGCCCGCACGGCGATCGTCTCGTTGGACTCCACCATCCGTTCCAACCTGTCGGTAGGCCTGCCGATCGACCTGGCGCTGCTGCGCGACGGTGAACTGCGCATCGGCCAGCAGCTGCGGCTGGGCGCGGATTCCACGCTGTATGCCGACATCCACCAGAACTGGTCGCGGCGGCTGGAACAGGCGGTGGACGCGCTGCCGCGGTTCCCCTGGGAAACCGCCCTGTAGAGCCGAGCCCATGCTCGGCTGTCGAGGTCAATGCGAACAGCAGCCGAGCATAGGCTCGGCTCCACAGAACCCCAGCGGCATCAGCCCAGCGCCTCGGCCACTGCCCGGAACACCTGCTGCATCTGCAGCGGCTTGCGCAGTACATGGACGTCCACGCCGGCCGGGAAGGCATCGGCAGGCACCGCCACCGCCGCGTCCTCCAGCACCAGCGCCGGGCCGCGATAGCCCAGCGCAGCCATCTCGCCCAGCAGCTGGCTGGCCGGCAGCAGCTTTGAGCCGGCGTCTGCAATCACCAGCGCCGGCATCGCCTCCTGCTGCATCCAGCGCAGCGCCGCCGGGCCATCGGAGGCCAGCTGCAGCTGATACCCCTGGCTGGACAGCGCGTTGCCGAGCAGCGACAGGCGCGTGGCTTCGCCGTCGACCACCAGGATCGACTGGCCACTGCCCAGGGCCACCAGCTGCTCGATCGGCTCGCTGCCGTCGCTGGCTTCGTGCATCGGCAAGCGCAGCTCGAAGCAGGTGCCCTGCCCTGGTTGGCTGCTGACATGGATGCTGCCGCCGGCGCCTTCGACGATGCGCTTGCAGGAAATCAGGCCCAGGCCGGTGCCATCGGCCTTGGTGGTGAAGAACGGATTGAACAGGTGCGACAGCGTGTCCGCATCCATGCCGATGCCTTCGTCGGACACGCAGATCTGCATCCAGTCCACGCCATCGCGCTGGCCGGCATGGCTGGCGGTCAGGCTCAGGCGGCCACCGTTGGGCATCGCCTGGATCGCGTTGAGCGCCAGGTTCAGCATTACCTGCTGCAGTTCGGTGTAGTTGGCGTCGACTACCAGGCCTTCGTCCAGCACCTGCAGTTCCAGGCGCACGGCATCGGGCACGTTGCTGCGCAACAGCAGCGCCACCGCATCGAACAGGCCATCGATCTCGATGCGCTCGCTCGGCTTGCGCGAACCACGCACGAACGACAGCATCGACTCGGCCATCTCATGGCCGCGGCGGCCACACTCGGCGATGACGTCGGCCAGGTGGTGCAGCTGCGGATCCTCGGTGCGGGCCTTCAGCAGGTCCGGCATGATCAGCAACGGCTGCAGGATGTTGCGCAGGTCGTGGCTGAGCCCGGCGGCAAGCAGAGACAGGCTTTCCAGCCGCTGCGCACGCATCAGTTCGGTTTCCACGCGTGCGCGCTCGACAGCACTGCGTGCATCGCGGATCGCACGCGCGACCGCCGAAGGCAGGCGCGCAGGCTGGTGCTTGATGATGTAGTCGTTGGCGCCCTTCTGCAGCGCCGCCACCGCATTCTCCTCACCCATCGTGCCGGAGACGAAGATGAAGGGCACCTCCGGCGAGGTCTCGCGCACGATGCGCAGCGCGTCGTCACCGGAGAACCCCGGCATGCTCAGGTCGGACAGCACGATGTCCGGCTGGAACACAGCCAGTGCCTGGCGCAGTTCCGCCTCGCTCTCCACACGCTCGAAGCGGGCCTCCAGGCCCGCGTCGAGCATCTGTTCGGACATCAGCTCGGCATCTTCCGCTGAGTCTTCCACCAGCAGGATGCGCAGCGCCCCCAGGGCGGGACCGGTCAGGGGCATGGGCTCACTCGAGTTCCGGTGCCTGGTTGATCAATGCCCAGAACTTGCCCAGGGTCTGCACCGCGCCGAAGAACTGGTCCACGTCCACCGGCTTGACCACGTAGGCGTTCACGCCCATGTCCCAGCTGCGGGCCAGGTCACTTTCCTCGCGCGAGGACGACAGGATCACCACCGGCAGGCGCTTGAGTTCTTCGTGCTCGCGGATCTGCCGCAGCACTTCCAGGCCATCCATGCGCGGCATCTTGATGTCCAGCAGCAGCACCGCCGGCAAGCCTTCCTCGCGGTTGGCGAAGGCACCGCGGCGCAGCAGGTAGTCCATCACTTCCACGCCGTCCTCGACGTGCACGATGGGATTGGCCAGACGCGCTTCTTCCAGGGCGTCGATCGCCATTTCGGCATCCGCCGGGCTGTCTTCGGCGAGAAGAATGGTGCGCAGAGTCGTCATGCAGAGGGACCTTGTTTGTCCGCGTCGGTCGCGGGGGGCAGGTAGAAGTGGAAAGCAGCGCCGACGTCCGGTTCGGCCTCGGCCCAGATACGGCCACCATGGCGGGTCAGCACGCGGCGCACGCTGGCCAGGCCGATGCCGGTCCCCGGATAGTCGCTGGCCTTGTGCAGGCGCTGGAACACACCGAACAGCTTGCCGGCGTAGGCCATGTCAAAGCCTGCACCATTGTCGCTGACCGTGAACTGATGGCCGCCGTCGGGCTGCTGCTGGTAGTCAACGCGGATCTTCGCCGGCTCGCGGTTGCCCGAGTACTTCACTGCGTTGCCGAGCAGGTTGAGCCAGACCTGGCGGATCATGTTTTCGTCGCCCACCACGATCGGCAGCGGCGCGATGTTCCACTCCACCTGGTGCACATGGCCGCTGTTCTCGGCCTCGGCCTGCAGGTTGGAATCGAGCATGGCCCGGGTGTCGGCCACCAGCGACTGCATGTCCACCGCCTGCTGCCGCATCGCCGCACGGCCAAGGCGCGAGTAGACCAGCAGGTCGTCGATCAACGCTGCCATGCGCCGGGCCGAACTGGAAATCACGTCCAGATAGTGGCGGCTCTTGTCATCGGCCTGATCGCCGAGGTGGCGCGACAGCTTGTCGGAGAATCCGGCCACGTGGCGCAGCGGTGCACGCAGGTCATGCGAGACCGAATAGCTGAAGGCCTCCAGCTCGCGGTTGACCTCGGATACCTGCGCAACCTTGCCTTCCAGCTGGCGGTTCAGCTCTTCCACGCGCAGCTGCACTGCGCGCTGCATGGTGACGTCGCTGATGGTCAGCAGCACTACCTCGTCATCGCTGTCGGGCAGCGGCATGCGCCGCGCGTTGAGCAGCATGTAGCGCACCACGCCGTCAGCGGTGCGCTGCTCGTGCTCGAAGTCCCACAGTTCGCGACCGCGCGACAGTACGTCGGCCAGGCGCTGCCGGACCACCGGGTCCTGCCATGCATTGTCGCCAACGTTTTCCAGCAGCAGGCCGTCGGCACGCTCGTCCTGCAGGCCGTACAGCTCAGCGAATGCTGGATTGTGCAGCTGCACGCGCAGGTCGCGGTCGAGCAGCACGATCGGTTCGCGCACGGTCTGCAGCACCGACGCCGCACGTGCAGCCGAGCGCAGCGATTGCCGCTCCGCATGCAGGCGACGGCCGATCTGCCGCTGCAGCAGCCACAGCACCAGGCCGAGCAGCGCCAGCTGGATCACCAGCGAACTCCACGACACCAGTTCGGTCTGCTTGCGTTGGCGCGCCGCCTGCTCGGCGCGCAGCGCCAGCAGCTTCTGCTCGCTGGCCTGCAGTTCTTCCACCAGCCCGCGGATGGGATAGCGCGTACTCAGGTCCTGCACCAGCTCGCGCTGGTCGCTGTTCGGCTCGGACCTGGCCAGCTCGCGGGCGAGTTTCATGCGGCCTTCCAGCATCGATTCGATCCGACCGATGCGGATCAGCTGGTCGGGATTGTCGCGGGTCATCCGGCCCAGTTCGGCCAGGCGCCCGGGAATTTCATCGGCGCGGGCCATGCGCTCGCGCAGGCCGGGGGCATCCACGCCCTTGGACAGGGTCAACGCGGCCGATTCAACGTCGCGCACATCGGCCTGCAGTTGCTGCAGTGCCACGCCCACGGCCTGGGTGTGGTTGACCCAGGCCATCGCTTGTTCGCTGTCCTGCTGCAGTTTACGCAGGGTCAACCACGGCACCACGATGATCGCGGCGGCGGCCAGCGCCAAGGCCGGCAACCGCCAGCGGTCCCAGATGTCGTCACTGAAAACCAGCGCCATAGTTCCTCTTCAGCTCTGCCGCGACGCATTGGCCGGGCCGAACCCGGTTGCGGCGGAACCGGCAATATAGCGCAGGCGGTCACAACTCTGGAATTTCCAGCGCGGTCGGCTGAACGGGTTGGCAATCAGACCTGTAGGGCCAAGCCCATGCTCGGCTGCCTTGGAGTTCCAGCCGAGCGTGGCTCGGCTCTACAGGTCACCGGGCGCCCCACGCGGGGGCGCCCAACCGGTTCAGCGCTTGGCGGCAGCGCTGACCTTCAATGCGGCGGCATCGACGCGGGTCACGCCCTTGATGCCCTTGGCGGTGGTGACCGCCTTGTCCTTCTCGGCCTGGGTGGCCACGGTGCCGCTCAGGCTGACCACGCCGTTCACCGTTTCCACCTTGATCTCGGTGCCGGGGACGTTGCTGCTGGTCAGCAGGTCCGCCTTCACCTTGGTGGTGATCCAGCTGTCGGTCACCGGTTCGTTGGAATCATGGCGATCCGCATGGGTAGCCGGATGTGCGCTGGTGGCCGGCGGGCTCTTCGCGGCCGGGTCCTTGGCGAAGGCGGCCGAGGAGGACAGTGCCAGGCCCAGCGTCAGGGCAGAAGCAATCAGCGTGCGAGTGGTATTGCTCATCGTGTCGTTCTCCTTCGGGATGTGCTGCCAGTCTGGACAAGCGCACGTAGAGCAGGCGTGGCGTCGCGGTCATGCCGCCGTGAATCGAAGCGTTTCCAACGGCAACGGTTCAGTTTTGGGCTGTCCGCATCCGTCGTTTACCCTGCCCTTCCCCCCAGCCGGAGCTCTGCCATGCGCCCCGACCTGCACCTGGCCCTGATCGGCTACGGCCTCGCCGGCCGCGTCTTCCATGCCCCTCTGATCCAGCACACGCCCGGCCTGGTCCTGCACAGCATCGTCAGCTCGCAGCGCGACACGTTGCTGCGCACGTTCAGCAACGTACACGTGCGTGCAACGCCACAGGACGTGTTCGACGATCCAGCGGTGGATGCGGTGGTGATCGCCACGCCGAACGAACAGCACGTGCCACTGGCGATGGCCGCGCTGGCCGCCGGCAAGCACGTGCTGGTCGACAAACCCTTTGCGCTGGATGTGGCCGAAGCGGAAACAGTACTGGCCGCAGCACGCGACGCCGGCCGCATCGCCACCGTGTTCCAGAACCGGCGCTTCGATGCCGACTTCCTCACGCTGCAGGCGCTGCTGTCCGAAGGCACGCTGGGCGAGGTGGCCGAATGCCATGCGCATTTCGACCGCTACCGGCCGCAGGTGCGCGACCGTTGGCGCGAACAGGACGGGCCAGGCAGTGGCCTGTGGTACGACCTCGGCCCGCACCTGCTGGACCAGATGCTGGTGTTGTTCGGCTGGCCCGACGCCATCGATGCGGATCTGGCCGTGCAGCGCCAAGGTGGCGCCGGCATCGACTACTTCCACGCCGTACTGCACTACCCGCGGCATCGCGCCATCGTGCATGCCGGTTCGCTGGTGGCTGCCCCTGCCCCGCACTTCAGCGTGCATGGCAGCAAGGCCAGCTGGATCAAGTACGGCCTGGATGTGCAGGAGGCCCAGCTGCGCCGCGGCGTAGCGCCGGGTGCGCCCGGTTGGGGCATCGATCCCCGGCATGGCGAACTGGTGCGCTGTGATGCAGAAGACAATGTTCTGCGCAGCACCGTCGACAACCTGCCCGGCGACTATCGTCGGTTGTATGCGCAGTTCGCAGCGGCGATGCACGGCGACGGCGAAGCGACGGTCAGCCCGATGCAGGCATTGCAGTTGATGCGGCTGCTGCAGGCCGGCATGGACAGCGCGCGCGAAGGGCGGCGGATCGCGTTGGACTGACCAGTAGATCCACGCCATGCGTGGATGACGTGGCAACGATCAGAGACGGCTTTTGTAGAGTCGAGCCATGCTCGACTGGCTGCATGGGGTCAGAGCCCTTTCCTGCGGAAAGGGATCCGACCCCGATCTGCCCGGGGTCGGATCCCTTCGGCAACGCCGAAGGACTCTGACCCCACCGCAGTGCTTACGACTTCTTGATGGCGTGGCCGCCGAATTCATTGCGCATCGCCGACAGCAGGCGATCGGTGAACGAATTCGATTCGCGCGAACGCAGGCGCTCCAGCAGCGACAACGTGATCACCGGTGCCGGCACGTCCAGCGCGATGGCTTCGGCCACGGTCCAGCGGCCTTCGCCGGAATCCTCCACGTATGGCGCGATGCCATCCAGCGACGGATTGCGCTTGAGTGCTTCGGTACTCAGGTCCAGCAGCCACGAACGCACCACGCTGCCGTGGCGCCAGACTTCGGCCACCTGGGCCAGGTCCAGTTCCATTTCCTGCTTGCGCTCCATCAGCGCGAAGCCTTCGGCATAGGCCTGCATCATTCCGTATTCGATGCCGTTGTGGACCATCTTGGTGAAATGGCCGGCGCCGGATGGACCAACACGCGCCCAGCCGCGATCCTCCGCCGGAGCCAGCGTGCGCAGCAGCGGTGCGATCTGCTCCACCACCGGCGCTTCGCCACCGACCATCAGGCTGTAGCCTTCCTGCAGGCCCCACACGCCGCCGCTGGTGCCGCAGTCGACGTAGCCCAGATCGTCCTCCGCCAGCGCCTTGGCGCGACGGATCGAGTCCTGGTAGTTGGAGTTGCCGCCGTCGATGACGATGTCACCCTCGGCCAGGTGCGGGGTCAGCTGTCCCAGCGTCTGGTCGACGGTTTCACCCGCCGGCACCATCAGCCACACCACGCGCGGCACCGGCAGCGCGGCCACGGCGGCGGCCAGCGAATCAACCACTTCCAGGCCGGCTTCTGCAGCGCGCTGGCGCGCACTTTCGCCCGGGTCGTAGCCGACCACGCGGTGGCCGCCGCGATGCAGGCGCTGGGCCATGTTGGCGCCCATGCGGCCGAGGCCGATCATTGCAATATCCATTGTTTCACCTTCAGTTGGGGTCTAGGGTCAGGCTGCCTGGCCTGCCGGTAGCCGCGCAGTGGCGCAGTTGCGCCTCGCGCCAACGCCGGTAGAGCGTGGTATGCAGATTGTGCACCGCCAGGTCGATCGAAAACGGCGTTCTCGGGTTGCGATCGAGCAGGCGGACGATGTGGTAGCCGATAGGACGTATACCGCGCGGATGCACGTAGATCACGAACTGCTGGTAGAACGGATCGTCCAGCAGCTGATCCATGCGCACCAGAGCCGCGTGGTAGCGCGGTGCCAGGCGTGCGCGCAGCTGTGGATCGCGCTCGAACAGCAGGCGCTCGAAATAGCGCTGGCCGGCGCGCGGAATGTCCTGCGCCAGTTTCCAGAGCTCGGCATTGCGCTGGTCGTACCAGGCCAGGCCGGCGTGCAGCGCCAGCGCCTGCGCAGCGCCCTCGCCCACCTCGACCACCACGAAGTTCTCGGCCTGGTTGCTCAGGTCGTCCAGCGTGCCTTTGTCGTACACATGTTCGATGAAACCGGGCACGCCCACGAACGCCTGCCGCCCCATCGCCGCGGTGCGCACCGCCTTGCCATCGGCGAAGAGGTCGCCCGCATGCGCGCCGAGCAGGATGCTGTCGGTGTCGTGCAGCGCGAGGAAGGTGCCGATCGACAGTTCCTCCGCTGCGAACCCGGTGTCGAACGCAGCATCGCCATACAGCTCGCGCTGGGTGGCCAGCTGTGCGACCTGGCGGCCGACACCGCATTCGGCACGCACGGCACCGCTGTAGAACGCCTGCAGCGCATGGCTGTTGCCCGCGCGGGGCACGAAGCCACGACCGAAACTGCGCGTACGCTGCCAACCCTGTGCCGGTGCGCCCTGCAATCCGAAGCCGATCCATCCCAGCTGCGGGCCGGAGAAGCGGAACGTGGGATTGCCCTGCAATGCCGAAGTCGCGCGCCGCGTGGCCGCCCCCAGCTCGAAGGCATAGGCGCAGACGGTGGCGGGGTCATCCAGCAGCTGCTGCAGCAGTGCCTGCCGAGCGGCAGCGGGCAGCGCCGCCGGCCACCGCACCTGCAGGTCGCCGGCCGCCTGTGAATCAGCCAGCGAGGCACGCGTACATACGGGACCACCGCGCACCTGCGGCGCGGTGAGGGACGCTTCTTCGAAGCGCCACCCCAACCGCTGCAGCAGGCCCTGCGTACAGTCCGGGGATGGCGCTGCCACGACCCACGCGGGCGCCAGCAGGGCTGCAATCAGCCACCTGCCGCGCACACTCAGCCCTGGTCCGTGACCGCCGGTGCGGGTTCCGGCGCCGCTGCCGGCGACGGCGATGGCGATGGCGTGCCAGCCGCGGCCGGCAGATACTGCTGCAGGCGCTGGAAGAAGCGACGATAGAACTCGGCATCCGTGACCGTGCTGCTGGCCACCTTCACCAGCGAGTCGTCGTTGCTGCCGAACGGCAGCGACACCGAGCCCAGCGCACCCACGCCGACACTGGCCGAGGTCGGGCTCTTCTTCAGCGCGTAGCGGTCCTGCACGGCACTGACGAACACCAGCGTCTGGCTGCCGCGCGGGGCGCAGGAGATGCGCAGCACCAGCTGCTCATGGTCATCCTCGCGCGGCTGGAAGTTCTTGTTGCCCTCCACCTGTGCGTCATCGGAGCGGGCGATGGCATAGCCTTGGCTGAGCAGCGTGCGGCGCGCGGCCTCGCAGGCTTCGCCGGGGCGTCCCTCAACGGTGCGCGAGAAGGTATCGCCGGAATCGAAAGACTCGCGCAGCACGGTGCTGTCGGCGGCGCGGCCACCACAGGCCGAAAGGATCAAGGCGCTGGCGCACGCCACGGCAGCGCGGGAAAGACGGGAGGCCCGCATGGGTACTCCTGCGAGGACGGAAGCACCAAGGGTAGTCCCGCCCCCGTGTGCGGCAGGTCGATATGCCCCCCCACGTTGCTCCCGGTTCATGCACGTAAAAGGGGACGGAGGGGATCAAGTCGTTTGCGGCACTTCATTGGCCCGGGCATGGCCCGGCGCGACCGGGAATGGGCTTCCCAAACAGATAGGGGCCGGCAATGCCGGCCCCTGCGGATGTCGTGCGCCGCCTCCGGCTCAGTCCGCCCAACGCCCCGCGCCGGTGGACTGCGGCAGCACCTGGGCCGACAGCGGACGGTCATTGGCCAGCAGGTTCACCGCGTCGGCCAGGATCGAGGCCGACTCGCGCAGCAGCGGGTCCGGACGCTTTTCGGCGGCCTTCTCGCGGGCGGCATCCTTCACGATGTCGCGTTCGTTGCCGGTCAGGCCATCATCACTGCTGTCATCGGCCAGCGGGTCCAGGGCCAGGCCCAGCTCCTTGCGCTGCAGCTGGCGTTCCTTGCGCTGGGCGTCCTGGCGCTCGCGTTCGGCGCGACGGGTGGCCTCGTTGAGCGAGATGTACTTCTTCGCCGCCTCGGTCCGGAACTGCTGCACGTCCTCGTTCCACCACTGGAATTCCTTGTCGGTGGCGATTCGCGCGTCGTGGCGGACCTCCAGCTTCGGCAGCAGCGGCGCGAAGTTGCCGTACTGGGTGTGCGGCACGGCGGCGATGCGGGTCCACGGCAGGGCGTTATCGTAGGTGCTCTCGCCGAACTCGGTGGCATCGACGCTGGCCGGGAAGGCCAGGTCCGGCACCACGCCCTTGTGCTGGGTGCTGCTGCCGCTGATGCGGAAGAACTGGGCGATGGTCAGCTTGACCTGGCCGAAGCGCTGGGTCTCGCCACTCGGCCAACGGTCGAGGTCGACGATGTTCTGCACGGTGCCCTTGCCGAAGCTGGTTTCACCGATCACCAGGCCACGACCATAATCCTGGATCGCACCGGCGAAGATCTCCGAGGCCGAGGCCGAACCGCGGTTGATCAGCACCGCCAGCGGGCCATCCCACGCCACACCCTGGTTGCGGTCGCTGTTGACGGTGACGCGGCCACCAGACTCACGCACCTGCACCACCGGGCCCTGCTCGATGAACAGGCCGGTCAGTTCGATGGCTTCATCCAGCGAACCGCCGCCATTGTTGCGTAGGTCCAGCACCACGCCGTCCAGCTTGTCGTTCTTGAAACCAGCCAGCAGCTTGGCCACGTCGCGGGTGGCCGAAGCATAGTCGGCGGCGTTGCGGCGACGGCCTTCGAAGTCCTGGTAGAAAGTCGGCAGCTTGATCACGCCGATCTTCCGTGCCGGCTCGCCGTTGGCGGCCGGAATGGTCATGGTCTCGCCCTTGGCGGCCTGTTCGGCCAGGCGCACCTTCTGCCGGGTCAGTACCAGGGTGTGGTGCTTGCCGTCGGCACCTTCGGCAGCCGGAATGAACTCCAGCTTGACCTGGGTGTCCTTGGCGCCGCGGATCTTGGCCACCACATCGTCGATGCGCCAGCCGATCACGTCCTCGACCTGGCCAGACTTGCCCTGGCCAACGCCGACGATGCGGTCACCCGGCTTCAGCGTGCCGTCCACCGCAGCCGGGCCGCCGGCGATGATCTCGCGGATCACCACCACGTCGTCCTGGCGCTGCAGCTGCGCACCGATGCCTTCCAGCGACAGCGACATCGCCTGGTTGAAGTTCTCGGCCGTGCGCGGGGTGAAGTAATCGGTGTGCGGATCAACCGCGCTGGTGTACGAATTCATGAAGAACTGGAAGACGTCTTCGCCCTTCAGCTCGTTGACCGACTTCTCCAGCGTCGCGTAGCGCTTGTCCAGCGTCTTGCGGATATCGTCCGGCTTCTTGCCTGCGAGCTTCAGGCGCAGCCAGTCGTTCTTCACCGACTTGCGCCACAGCTCATCCAGCTCGGCGCTGCTGGCCGCCCACGGCACCTTCTTGCGGTCGTACTCGAAGCGCTCGTCGGTGGTGAAGTCCGGCTCCTGCTTGAG
The DNA here is from genome assembly GCF_037079935.1 of Stenotrophomonas maltophilia group sp. Smal12. NCBI lineage: Bacteria > Pseudomonadati > Pseudomonadota > Gammaproteobacteria > Lysobacterales > Lysobacteraceae > Stenotrophomonas > Stenotrophomonas maltophilia group sp. Smal12. Next base: position 53,761 of record NZ_JBAWUK010000033.1, read on the forward strand.
CAGCTTGCGCGCAAAGGCCACACGTTCGCCGACACGCTGCTTGTAGACCGCGAACACCTGGAACGCCGGTTCCAGTTCGCCGCCACGGATGGCCGAGGAGATGTTGGCTTCGAAGGGCGCGAAGCGCGCCACGTCGGCCTGGGTGAAATACTGTTTGGCGCCGTCCAGCGTCTCCAGATAGCGCTTGAACACGTCCTTGGAGGTGGCCTCGTCCAGCGCACGCGGGCGGTAGGCGTAACGACTGTCGGACAACAGGCCATATACCAGCTTGGAGGTGGTCACCTGATCGGCAGTTGCCGCAGCGGGCAATGCAGGCGAGTCGGCCTTGGCCGCCAGCGCCAGCGGCGCGACCAGCGCCAGGGCCATCAGGAATGCGGGGGCTTTGAATTTCATTGACGTGCTCGAAGGCGCCTTGCCAAGGGGGAGACTGCAGGGTGTTCAGACACCCCGACAGTGCCGAAAGTTGCCGGGTTTGTCACCCGGCCGCGCTCGGTGGAAAACCAGCCTAGCGGGGCCGGTGTAGCAAATTGTGAATGCATGTAGAGCCGAGCCCATGCTCGGCTGGCCCGCAGCAAGCAGCCGAGCATGGGCTCGGCTCTACCGCAGGCAGAGGTGTGGGGCCCAACGGTCCGCACCCACAGGAGAAGCAGCTCCCACCCACCGGGAGGGTGTCAGGAAACCCCTGCGCCCTTGGCCTGCACGTCGGCGTGGTACGAGGAGCGCACCATCGGGCCGGACGCCACATGGCTGAAGCCCAGCTCGTAACCGTAGTCTTCCAGCGCCTTGTAGTCCTCGGGGGTCCAGTACTTCAGCACCGGGTGGTGGTGCGCGGTCGGCTGCAGGTACTGGCCGATGGTGATCATGTCCACGTCGTGCGCGCGCAGGTCACGCATCGTGGCCTTGATCTGTTCGAAGTCCTCGCCCAGGCCCAGCATGATGCCGCTCTTGGTCGGCACGTCCGGGTGCTGCGCCTTGAAGTTCTTCAGCAGGTTCAGCGACCACTGGTAGTCCGCACCCGGGCGCACGTTGCGGTACAGGTCCGGCACGGTCTCGATGTTGTGGTTGAACACATCCGGCGGGTTCTGCGCCAGGATCTCCAGCGCACGTTCCATGCGGCCCTTGCCGCGGAAGTCCGGGGTCAGCACCTCGATGCGGGTACCCGGCGACTTCTCGCGGATGGCGGTGATGCAGTCAACGAAGTGCTGGGCACCCCCGTCGCGCAGGTCATCGCGGTCGACGCTGGTCACCACCACGTACTTCAGGCCCATGTCGGCCACGGTCTGGCCGAGGCTGGCCGGCTCGTTGGCATCCGGCGGCTTCGGGCGACCATGGGCCACGTCGCAGAACGAGCAGCGCCGGGTGCAGACCTCACCGAGGATCATGAAGGTGGCGGTGCCATGACCGAAGCACTCGTGGATGTTCGGGCAGCTGGCTTCCTCGCATACGGTCACCAGGCGGTTCTCGCGCAGCTTGGCCTTCAGGTTCTGCACGGCATTGCCCGAAGGAATGCGCACGCGGATCCAGGACGGCTTGCGCAGTACCGGCGCGTCGGCGAACTGCACCGGCGAACGGTTGATCTTGTCACCGCCCAGCTGCTTGACCCCGGCCTGCAACGGCGCGGTGGACGGAGAATCGCCCTGCACGATCTGCAGGGGAATGGAACGGGCGGTGGTTTCAGTCATGGCAGTTCCGGGGGGCGGTCAGGCGGCCGCAGAAAGATCGGGCCGTTCGGGCGTGTGCTGCAGCAGCAGGCCAAACTGGCGGGCCAGGTGGTCCAGCAGCACTGGCTTGACGGCGTCCATCCCGGAGGGGCCGCCCAAGTCCAGCACCGAGGTCACCTGCAACCCCTGATAGCCACAGGGATTGATGCGGTGGAAGGGTTCCAGGTCCATGGCCACGTTGAAGGCCAGCCCATGGAAGGTGCAGCCGCGGCGCACGCGGATGCCGAGTGCGGCAATCTTGGCACCACCGACGTAGACGCCCGGGGCGCCCTCGCGGCGTTCGGCGCCGATGTTCCACTCGGCCAGGGTATCGATGAGCGCCTGCTCGATGCGGCACACGTAATCGCGTACACCGATGCCCAGCCGTGGCAGGCGCAGCAACGGATAGATCACGATCTGGCCGGGACCGTGATAGGTCACCTGGCCGCCGCGGTCCACGTGCAGCACGGGGATGTCGCCCGGCGCCAGCACATGCTCGTCCTTGCCGGCCTGGCCCAGGGTGAACACCGGATCGTGCTCGACCACCCACAGCTCGTCGGCATCGGCGTCGCTTCGCTGGTCGGTGAAGCGCTGCATGGCGCGCCACACCGGTTCATACGGCTGGCGGCCGAGGTCACGGACCAGCGCCGGACGCGGCGCACGGTCCTCCGGGGCGGCTTCGGCCGGGCAGGAGTCGGCTACAGCGTCCACTTCACTTCCGGGTGGTCACGCAGCGCCTGGTGCGCCAGGTCGTACTGTTCGCGGCTCCCGGCCTTGAACACGATGCGGACGGACACGTACTTGCCGTTGGAGGAGTGCTTCCAGCTGATGCGTTCGTTCACCACATCGATGCCGGCGGCCAGCAACAGGCGGGGAAGCTCATGCTCCAGGCCGCGGTTGGCCGGGCCCATGGCGCTGAGCTCGAACTGGCCGGGGAACTGGAAGCCGTGGTCGGGGTTGTCGGACTTGATTTCCATGGCCCCATTATCGGGCCGCAGGGCAACAAACCCAAGAGTATTCATCAACGCCAGGACCGCACCGGCGGTCTGCTGCGTTGCAGGCGGCCCAAAGGGACGGGCCTGAGGCCCAACGGCAGCTGACTGCAATCTCCTGACCGTCACCAACGCGAACATCGTACGGGCGGCCCGCGACCGCCTTCACGCCCGGCCCGCGGCGCGTGCGCGGGTAACAAATTGTGCCCGCCGGACAATGTTGTTTTCGGAACAGACAAGTGATCCGGACGTGCTCGTTCCGACGCGCGGGCACGAGTACCGTAGCGTTGCAGAAAACGACTGAAAACCGCCCCCTTCCCCATGAGCATTCCATCCATGCGTAGTGTCGCAGCTCTCGGGCTCGCCGGCCTGCTGGCCTCTGCCCTCCCCCTTGCCGCCCAGGCGGCCGAACAATGTGGCCCGGACGCCATGCGCGACCACCCGCCGCAGGTCAATTTCCGCGTCGACAACGACCTGTTCGGCGGCCGCCACCAGGATCAGGGCTATACCAACGGTGCGCTGTTGACCCTGGTTTCCCCCAATCTGGTCGATTACACCGACGACCCCTGCCTGCCGCGCATGGCGCGCTGGGTGAACCGGTACCTGGAAGGGCTGCATCCGGGCAAGTTCGAACAGCAGAACATGATCTTCAGCATCGGCCAGGGGATCTTCACCCCGACCGATTTCACTCGCAGGGACCTGATCGAGGACGACCGCCCTTACGCCGGCGTGCTGATCGCGAACTTCGGTTTCAATGCGCGCAGCGGCGACCGCCTGCAGACCACCCAGCTGACACTGGGCGTGGTCGGTCCGTGGGCACAGGGCAAGCAGGTGCAGAATGCCGTGCACGACGTGCTGGGCGACGAAAAATTCAAGGGTTGGGACAACCAGCTGCACAACGAACCACTGTTCATGCTGACCCATGAGCGCATGCGCCGCTGGCCGGGCGATGCCAGCGTCAATGCCGACGGTTGGGGTTGGGACGCCATCAGCCACTACGGCGGGTCGATCGGCAACCTGGAAACCAAGGCCAATTTCGGCGGTGAAGTGCGCTTTGGCTGGAAGCTGCCAGACGACTTCGGCAGCACGCCGCTGCGCCCGGCCGGCGAGAACACCGCGCCGACCCGCCGCGGCCGCCCCAGTGGGTGGTCCTGGCACCTGTTCGCGACCTCGGACGCTGCCTGGGTGATCCGCGATATCACCCTCGATGGCAACACCTTCCGCAACAGTCACAGCGTGGACAAGCGCCATGTGGTGGCCTACGGCGGGTACGGCGTGGCGGTGATGTACGGCCGCTGGAAGTTCGCCGCCGCGCGCTACCACAGCACGCGCGAGTTCAACGGCCAGCGCGAGGCGCCGGTGTTCGGCAGCTTCACCATCAGCCGGTCGCTGTAGGCGAGGGGCTGATGGTGAAGCGGGTAGGTGCCGACCGTTGGTCGGCACACCGGTTATTGCATCGCTCGCTGTAAGCGAGCGGCTGAGGGTAGTGGGGGGCGCGGGGCCGCCGGTGGGCCCACCCCCGCCGGGCCACCCCCCCCCCCCCCCCGCCCCCCCCACCCCCCACCCCACCCCAACCCCAACCCCACAAAAAAAAAAAACCCCCTTGGCGGGCCGTTTGTTTAACAACCCCCGGCGGGGGTTATTATCATTTACAACAAATACACAAAAACTTCCACCAGCCCGTGTACTTCATGGCCGTGTAGTAGGGGGG
>NZ_JBAWUK010000034.1:0-56636 GCF_037079935.1 Stenotrophomonas maltophilia group sp. Smal12
CCCCCCCCCCCCCCCCCCCCCCCCCCCCCCCCCCCCCCCCCCCCCCCCCCCACAAAAAAAACAAACCAAAACACAAAAAATATTATATGGCTTTTTATGGGGTGTGTGTATATTAAAAAATTATCTGGTTGGGGGGTTTGGTTTTTTAAACCCAGGTATGTTTTTTTTATTTTTTGTTTTTTTATTTTTTTGTGGGGGGGGGTTTTGTTTTTGGTGCCAAAACCCCCCCCCCACCCCGGGAGCCATTCCGACAGCTCGCAGGAAACTGTCGAAGGCGGGGTGGGTCCGGTTGGGGGGCGTGAGCCGCATAACCCGTTGTTGCTTCGGCTGTTGCTTCTGAGGTTGCCGGCCAGCGGCCGGCACTACCGCAGGTGCAGGGCGCGGCCCTGCCGATACCCCTCCCCCCGGCCGGGCTGGCAGAATAGAGGTCTCTGCCGTTATCCGAAGCCGACGATGCGCCTCTCCCAGTTCCACCTGCACACCACCAAGGAAACCCCCAGCGACGCCGAGCTGACCAGCCATCGGCTGATGCTGCGCGCGGGCATGATCCGCAAGCTGGCATCGGGCCTGTACACCTGGTCGCCGCTGGGCCTGCGCGTGCTGCGCAAGGTCGAACGCATCGTGCGCGAGGAAATGGACCGGGCCGGTGCGGTGGAATTCCAGATCCCGACCATCCAGCCGAAGGAACTGTGGGAGCAGACCGGCCGCTGGCAGAAGTTCGGCCCGCAGTTGCTGAAGATCAAGGACCGCAAGGACCAGGTGTTCTGCTACAGCCCGACCGCCGAAGAAGCCGCCTGCGACTTCGCGCGCAGCGAGCTGTCCAGCTACAAGCAGCTGCCGGTGAATTTCTACCAGGTACAGACCAAGTTCCGCGACGAGATCCGCCCGCGCTTCGGCGTGATGCGTTCGCGCGAATTCCTGATGAAGGACGCCTATTCGTTCCACCTGCACGATGAGTGCCTGGTGCGCGAATACGAGAACATGAAGTCGGCCTACAGCCGCATCTTCACCCGCCTCGGCCTGGACTTCCGCATGGTGCAGGCGGACTCCGGCGCGATCGGCGGCGATGCCTCGCAGGAGTTCCACGTGATCGCCGATTCGGGCGAGGACGCGCTGGTGTTCTCCACCGGCTCGGACTACGCGGCCAACATGGAAGCGGCGATCGCCGCCGATCCGGCACCGCGTGCCGCCGCCACCGAAGCGATGCGCAAGGTGGATACCCCCACCCAGAAGACCTGCGAGGACGTCGCTGCCCTGCTCGGCATCGACCTGCAGCGCACGGTGAAGTCGGTGGCGCTGATCGCCGGCGAAGGCGAGGCCCAGCAGTTCGTGCTGGTGCTGGTGCGTGGCGACCACGAAGTCAACGAGATCAAGCTGGCCAAGGTCGCCGGCCTGGACGAGCAGCGCTTCGCCAGCGAGGCAGAGATCGCCGAGCACCTGGGCAGCGTGCCGGGCTTCCTCGGCCCGGTCGCCCCGGCCAAGGCCATCCGCGTGGTCGCCGATCGCGAAGTAGCGGCGATGGCCGACTTCGTCGTCGGCGCCAACGAAGCCGGTTTCCACCTGGCCGGCGTCAACTGGGGCCGCGACCTGCCGGAACCGGAAGTGGCCGACATCCGCAACGTGCGTGCCGGCGACCGTGCCGTGGACGGCGGCGAACTGAAGATCGCCCGCGGCATCGAGGTCGGCCATGTGTTCCAGCTCGGCCGCAAGTACGCCGAGGCGCTGGACGCCACCGTGCTGGACGAGAACGGCAAGGCAGCGGTGATGGCGATGGGCTGCTACGGCATCGGTATCTCGCGGGTTGTGGCTGCCGCGATCGAACAGAACCATGACGAGGCCGGCATCATCTGGCCGGACGCGATGGCGCCGTGGCAGGTAGTGGTGTGCGTGATCAATCCGAAGAACGATGCCGCCGTGGCCGATGCCGCGGCCAGCCTGCTGCAGGAACTGCGCGACGCCGGCCTGGACGCCGCGCTTGACGACCGTGGCCTGCGTCCCGGCGCGATGTTCGCCGACATGGAACTGATCGGCATTCCGCATCGCGTGGTGGTCAGCGAACGTGGCCTGGCCGCCGGCACCTACGAATACCGCTCGCGCCGCGCCAGCGAAGCGGAAAGCCTGGACAAGGCCTCCCTGCTGCAGCGCCTGCAGGGCTGATCGGCAAAAAGACCGGGGCCTGCCCCGGTTTTTTTTTGTCTGCCGCGGCCTTCCCCGATATTGCAGCGGACATAATCCGGTCAAAATCACCGCGACGGCGCCTGCATGCCGCCACGGCATGACCCGCCTGCATTTGTGCTGTGATTAATTCATCTCTATTCTGTCCGCCGACGCCATGGACTGGCTTGTCCCGTCCACACATTAGTTTCCGGAGTAACCGTAAATGAGCATTGACCTGACCGGCCTGTCAGCACGCGAGCTGGGCGCCCTGATCCGTACCGCCAAGAAGCAGCAGACCATCGTCGCCAAGCGCCGGCCGATCACCAAGGTCCGGGCCCAGCTGACCAAGCTGGCCAAGACCGAGGGTTACACCATCGAAGAACTGTTCGGCAGCGCCCCGGCCACGCGTGCGCGCAAGGCCGCCCCGGCCGCCAAGGCGCCGTCGAAGACCGCCGGCCGCAAGCTGGGCAAGGTGGCACCGAAGTACCGCAACCCGGCCAATCCGAAGGAAACCTGGACCGGCCGTGGCAAGCAGCCGCGCTGGATGGCTGAACTGACCGCCAAGGGCAACAAGAAGCCGGAAGATTTCCTGATCAAGAAGGCCTGAGGCCGGATCGGGATGCAATGAAAAACGCCGGCGGACGCCGGCGTTTTTCATTCTCCGGTGTGTGGACCGAGGTCCACACCCACCGACATCATCACAGGGTCTTGCGCGCCGGCATCAGCAGGTTGCCGAACAGCAGGCCGGCGACCAGCGCCATCACCACGTTGAGCACGGTGAGGAACACGCTCTGGCCGGCGCCGACATCCTGTTGCTGGACCAGGGTCAGCACACCGCGCAGGCTGGTGCTGCCGGGCACCATCATGATGATGCCGGGCAGGCGGATGATCGCGCCCGGACGCCCGACCAGGCGACCGAACAGGTTGCCGCCGGCAGTCAGCAGCATCGCCGACAGGAAGATGCCGGCCGGCGCGCCCCAGGCGTGGCCACCGAACTTGGAGATCGCATAGCCGGCCACCGAGGCGGCGATCACCCACGGGTAATCGCGGCGGTTGGCCTTGAACAGCATCGCGAACGCAAAGGCCGCGGTCAGCAGCGAACCCCACTCCACCCACGGTCCCTGCGGTCGCGCCGCCCGTATCACCGGGTCCAGTCCGAGCACGTCGGCCAGGGTCACCGCGATCATCGCGCCGACGCTGAGCTTCATGATGGTGGTCAGCGCGCCGGCAAAGCGCGCGGTGCCCGATACCCAGTGCTGGCTGGCCAGTTCGTTGACCGCATTGGTCAGCGACATGCCGGGCAGCAGCACCACCAGCGACGCGATGATCACCGTATTGAGGTTGAGCGCGCCGATGAAGGACGCCACCAGGGTGGCAACCATGCCGGCCAGCAGCGCGGCCAGTGCCTCGGCGGCTTCGCGGGTGGCCGGGCGACGGTCGGTGACCATGCCGAGCAGGCCGATCATCAGGCCGATGACACCGGCGGTGGCGATGTCCAGCCACGGCAGCTTCCACATGCCGGCCACGCCAGCCGCACCCAGGGTGAACGACAGGATCGTGCGCAGCTTGCCGCGCCGGCCCGGATCCTTGTCCAGCTGCCGCAGGGCGGTGTGGCCCTGGGCGATGCTCATCCGCCCGTTGGACACTTCTTCGGCGATATGGTCGGCAACGCTGAGCTTGTGCAGGTCGTTTTCACCGGGCGCCAGGCGGATCACGCGGGTGATGTCACTGGAGCCGATGGCCTGCGCCGGGTCGCTGAAGCTGAGGATGATACCGGTGGGATTCGACCACGGTTCACAATCCAGATCGAGCTGGCGGGCCAGTGCCACCACCGCCGTCTCCAGGCGCTGGGCCGTGGTGCCATAGCTGTGCAGGCGCCCGGCGATCTCGGAAACGAAGGCCACGCGCTGCGCGTAGGTGGCCTGGGGCGTGGGGATCGTGTGAGCATCTGCGGACATGCGCCGTAGTATTACCTAGGCAGGGGCTTACCGGAGAAATTCATCCGAGTTCGACGCGATGCCCAGGACAGAACGGTTATGCTGCGACCCGAATGGCCCACGTCACCCCGAACCTCGCCCCCCAGCTCGAACAGGATGCCCATGACCCGGGCCTGATCCACCTGTCCGGCACCTGGACCTTGAAGACCGCGCTGGCCGCGGCCGAGGTCCTGCACGGCGTTCCCGACAAGCTGACCGGCATCGATGCCACCGGCATCGAGCAGCTGGATTCGGCCGGCGTGCTGCAGGTGCTGCGCGTGGCCCATCGCGCCGATCTCCACGAAGACGCGCTGCAGTTCCGCCCGGACCACCAGGCGCTGGTATGCACCATCGAGGAAGTGGCCGATGACCGGCCCAGGGCCAAGCGCGATTTCGGCGTGCTGGCGGCACTGGAGCGGCTGGGTGTCAGCGTCCACGCCACTGGCCACAACATCAAGGCCCTGTGCAGTTTCCTCGGCGAGAACCTGGTCAAGGCGGCCCGGCTGGTCAAGGAACCGCGCCGTTTCCGGCTGACCGCCACCGTGCATCAGATGGAACAGGTGGGGCTGGATGCGGTGCCGCTGGTGGCGTTGCTGTCCTACCTGGTGGGCGCGGTGATCGCGTTCCTCGGCTCGACCATCCTGCGCGACTTCGGCGCCGAGATCTACGTGGTCGAGCTGGTCAACATCGCCTTCCTGCGCGAGTTCGCCGTGCTGCTGACCGCGATCGTGCTGGCCGGCCGTACCGCCAGTGCGTTCACCGCGCAGATCGGCGCGATGAAGGCACGCGAGGAGATCGATGCGATGCGCACGCTGGGCCTGGACCCGGTCGACCTGCTGGTGCTGCCGCGACTGCTGGCGCTGCTGGTCACCCTGCCCTTGCTGACCTTCATCGCGATGATCGCGGGCCTGGCCGGCGGCATCACCGTCGGTGCGTTCGACCTCGACATCCCGCCGCAGATGTACATCGCGCGCATGCACGAGACGATGGAAGTGCGGCACCTGCTGGTGGGTTTGTCGAAGGCGCCGGTGTTCGCGCTGGTGATCGGCCTGATCGGCTGCCTGGAGGGCCTGAAGGTCGAGGGTACCGCGCAGTCGGTCGGCGAGCGCACCACCTCCAGCGTGGTGCAGACGATCTCGCTGGTGATCATCATCGACGCCTTCGCAGCGTTGTGGTTCATGCACATGGACTGGTGACATGAGCACTTCCTCTTCCCCTGAAACGCTCGACATGCGCGATGGCGACGGCCACGAGCTGGCCATCCGCGTGCGCGGCCTGGTCAACCGCTTCGGCAGCCAGACCGTGCACGAAGACCTTGACCTGGACGTGCGCCGCGGCGAGATCCTGGGCGTGGTCGGTGGCTCCGGTACCGGCAAGTCGGTGCTGATGCGCTCGATCCTGGGCCTGCGCACGCCCGACGAGGGCCAGATCGAAGTGCTGGGCCGCGACGCGCGTGCCGACGACGCCGAGAGCCGCCTGCACATCGAACGCAACACCGGCGTGCTGTTCCAGGACGGCGCCCTGTTCTCCTCGCTGACCGTGGGCGAGAACGTGCAGGTGCCGCTGAAGGAACACCACCGCGAGCTGCCCGAGCGCTGGCACTACGAACTGGCGCTGCTGAAGGTGAAGCTGGCCGGCCTGCCCGCCGATGCGATCAACAAGCTGCCCTCGCAGCTGTCCGGCGGCATGCGCAAGCGCGCCGGCCTGGCGCGGGCGCTTGCGCTGGATCCGCCGCTGCTGTTCCTGGACGAACCCACCGCCGGCCTCGACCCGATCGGCGCGGCCGCCTTCGACCGCCTGATCAAGACCCTGCAGGAAGCGCTGGGGCTGACCGTGTTCCTGATCACCCACGACCTGGACACGCTGTACGCCATCTGCGATCGCGTCGCCGTGCTGGCCGACCGCAGGGTGGTGGCCAATGCGCCGCTGCCGGACATCGAGAAACTGGATCATCCGTGGATCCAGGAATACTTCCACGGACCCCGCGCGCGCGCCGCGCGGGGCGAACAGATCGAGAGTGCCTGAGCCATGGAAACCAAAGCCAACTACGTGCTGATCGGCGCGTTCACCCTGATCACCGGCCTGGCCCTGCTGGCCTTCGGACTGTGGGCGGCCAAATACTCCTCCGACCGCACCTGGCAGGAGTACCGCGTGGTCTTCCGCGAGGCGGTGACCGGCCTGTCGGTGGGCAGCCCGGTGCAGTACAACGGCATCGCGGTGGGCTCGATCACCGAACTGAACCTGGTGCCCGACGACCCGCGCCAGGTGGTCGCGCGCATCCGCCTGAACTCCAACACGCCGGTCAAGACCGATACCCGCGCCAAGCTGGCGATCACCAGCCTGACCGGTCCGTCGATCATCCAGCTCAGCGGCGGCACGCCGCAGTCGCCGGCGCTGACCACGGTCAACAAGGATCCGGCACCGATCATCCCGACCACGCCCTCGGCGCTGCAGAACATCACCGATGTGGCCAACCGCATCGTCGAGCGCATGGACCAGATCCTCAGCGACCGCAACGTGGCCTCGATCAACGCCACGCTGGCCAACCTGGAGACGATCAGCGGCGGCCTGGCCGACCGCGACCAGGGCACGCAGGCGCTGCTGCTCAGCGCGCGCGATGCCGCCCGCAGCCTGGACACCACGCTGAAGACCACCAACGGCACCATCGAGCGCCTGGACAAGAACCTGGTGCAGCAGCTGCCCGGCATCATCGACAAGCTCGACGCGACCTTGGCCAAGCTCGACTCGGCCGCCGGCAACGCCGATTCGATCCTTGGCGAGAACCGCGCCGCGATCAACAGCTTCGCCAACGATGGCCTCGTCCAGCTGGGCCCGACGCTGACCGAACTGCGCGGCCTGATCCGCGACCTGCGCCGGGTCAGCGACCGCCTCGAGAACAACCCCGCGCGCTACCTGCTGGGCCGCGACGCACCGAAGGAGTTCGAACCCCAATGAGCACGCCCCCCCTTCCGCGCCTGCTGCTGGCCGCTTCGATGGTCGGCCTGCTGGGCGGCTGCTCCATCCTCGGCAGCAGCGAGAAAACCGCAGTGACGCTGTACTCGCCGTCCGTGCAGGTCAAGGCGGACCCGGCGTGGCCGCAGGCCAGCTGGCAGCTGGTGCTGGCCAAGCCCAGCGCCGCGCGCCTGGTCGACAGCCCGCGCATCAACGTGCGGCCGACGCCCTCGCAGCTGGAGATCTACAAGGGCGCCAGCTGGGCGCAGCCGGCCACCGACATGATCGAGGACACGCTGCTGCGTGGCTTTGAAGACTCCGGCCGCATCCGCGGCGTGGCGCGCAGCACCGCCGGCATCCGTGCCGACTACAAGCTGTCCACCGACGTGCGCCGCTTCGAATCGGATTACCAGGGCCAGGCCACGCCGACCGTGGTGATCGAAGTCAACGCCAAGCTGATCCACGTCGCCGACCAGCGCGTGGTGGCCGACCGCACTTTCCGCCAGGCGCAGCCGGTCGGCAGTACCGACGTACCGGCGGTGACCGCGGCGTTCGAGCGTGGCCTGCAGCAGCTGGCGCAGGATGTGGTGGGCTGGACGCTGGTGAGCGGGCAGGCCGATCAGCCGACCGTCGCGCGCTGATCGCCGCATTCGCCGGGCACGCGAGTTACGGGGTCGGATCCCTTGCCTGCCGGAAAGGGATCTGACCCCTTCTTCGTCACCGCGGCGTAATCCAGCGGAAGGTCAGGTTGATCCGCTCGCCCTGCACCCGCGCCATCTTCGGCAGCGCGTGCTGGTAGAAGCGCTGGGTCTGCCCGGCCATCCGCAGCAGGTCGCCGTGGCCCAGCACGAATTCGGCCTTGCGCGCCGTATCGTCGCGTCGGCGCAGCAGGAAACGGCGCGCGGCGCCCAGGCTCAGCGACGCGATCACCGGGGCCGGTCCCAGCTCCGGCTCGTCATCGCTGTGCCAGCCCATGGAGTCCCCCCCGCCGCGATAGCGGTTCAGCAGCACGCTGTTGAAGCGGCCGTGGCCTTCGGCCTGCAGGCGTTCGCGCACGGCCTGCAACACGGGCGGCCAGGGGTGCGGCACGAACTCGGCACCGGAATAGCGGTAGCGGGCCTGCGGATCGCCGATCCAGCAGCTCAGCCGCGGCGAATCCACCCAGTTGCCGAACATCCGGATGCGGTGGACCTCCCACGGCACGTCGGCCAGCAGCGCCCCCATGAGCCGGTCGGCGTCGGCTGCGGCCAGCCAGCCCGGCAGGTGCTGGACGTCGGCGTCGGGCAGGTCGTGGGGGAAAAGCATGGGGCTATGCCCGAAGATGAATTTAGCCCCCAGCTTGGCCTATTTGCCCGGCTAAGTCACAGGCGGGACAATGCTCCATCCCGACATAGCCTTCCGATGCAACTGATGCCGCGCCTTTCACCCTGCCAATCCTGCCCTGCATCTGACCACCGGAGTGAACGGTGAGGCTTCGTTGTTACCTGAATGCAATCGAACGCTCGGTTCAGCGCCACGGAGGCGGGCTGCCTGGGCTTTGGTCGGTGATCCGTCGCGCATTGAAGATCGCGCGCGCCATGGGTATCGGTGGACTGCTGCGCCGCGTGCGCACTTCCAGCGCAACCAAGCACGCGAGTACTCCACCACTATGCGACAAACCATTGCCGGCGCCAGTTCCCCTGGAGCTGATTTCATTGAAGGTCGGAGTGATGGCGCATATCTTCTATCCGGACCTGATTGAAGAGCTGGCCTCGTCGCTGGAACAGATGCCAGTTCCCTACCGGCTTATGGTCTCGGTAGTGGATGACGTCGCGGCAGAGCAGGTTCGTGCAAGGCTTGCTCAGCTCCCCAAACTTATCGACCTGCAGGTAGCGAAGGTAGCCAATCGGGGCCGCGACATCGCGCCGCTGATGCTCGCATTTGAAAGCAGCATCCAAGAGCTGGACGTGGTGGGCCACATACACACCAAGAAATCTCTTTACACCGGCGGTGTCCAGGAGCAGTGGCGGCGCTATCTACTGTCGTCGCTGTTTGGTGACCGCGATCGCTTGGCTTGGTTGCTCGGCGTACTGCAGGCGGCCCCGGATTTGGGGCTTGTCTACCCTGAAACCCATGCGTCACTGCCGCCATGGGCACATACATGGCTTTCCAACGCTTCAATTGGTCGCGCATTGAGCGCTCGTCTTGGTCTGGGATGGGACGGCACCGGCTACTTCGATTACCCCGCCGGCTCGATGTTCTGGGCGCGAGTGGATGCCCTACGGCCTCTGTTTGAGCTGGGACTTTCGCTGGAAGAGTTTCCGGCAGAAGAGGGACAGATCGATGGCACTCTGCAGCATGCAATCGAACGTCTCTTCGCATTGATCGCTCGAGATCGTGGCTATCGAATCGGCGTACTGCCGGCCGATGGCAGCCGCCACATGGCCACCGAAGGTGAGCGTAATGCCGGCGCTGCCTTCAGGTATCCGCTGGCAGAGCAACTAAGGATGGCAGCCATCGAAGCCAGGGTAGTGACGCTGGATGTATTCGACACGATGGTTCTGCGTCCCTTCACGACGCCAAATGGCGCGCGCCAACTGCTGGCACTTCGTGCTGAACGCATATCGGGATTGATTGCGTTCGCCGAGATCCGCGAGGACGCGGAGGTCGCAGAACGGCAACGCTTGGGCCGCGATCCGGAACTAGCCGAAATCTACCAGCAGGTGGGACGCATCGGGCACCTTGACGGCGCCATGGTGCAGCGTTTGCTGGAACTGGAAGTGCAGACGGAGCGGGCGCTGTTGCGCCCGCGCCAGGGGCTTCTGGAAGCACTACCAGTGTTGGCCGGAAAACGGCTGATCGCTCTGTCGGACATGTACCTGCCCGCAACTGTACTGCGCAGCGTACTGCCGCCAGCGGTGGAAGCCGTAACCGACACCTGGTGGATCTCCTGCGAAACCGGGCGTCGCAAGGATGCCGATGACAGCTGGGCGCGATGGGCGGAACAGCTGGCAACACCTCGGAATCATTGGCTGCATGTGGGCGACAATGAACATTCGGATATCCAGTTGCCGCAACGTGCCGGCCTGATCAATCCGGTCCATGTGCTACGTCCCGTCGCACTGTTCGACATGGTCCCCGCACTGCGTACCCTGCGCCATCGCTCAGGAGCGCAGGCACCTTGGCCTGAGCAGCTATGGCGTGGGTTGCTGGCCAATCGTTTGACGTACTTGGCCGACACTGCCCCGTATCGTGTGTACCCGTCGCCACAACTTGCAGCGGAGGACGCGGGCTATTGCGTGTTGGGCCCCATCCTGCTTGATTTCCTGTTGACGACCGCTGCTACCGCCCGCCGGCGGGATGTCGGTTCAATCCTGCTGCTCGCTCGTGAAGGCCATCTACTGCAGCAGGCTTGGACGCTGTTGGCCAAGGTCCATCCCGGAATGCAAGCGCTGCGCACGGAGTATTTTCTGGCATCACGGCGCTCCACTGCCTTGCCGGCGCTGGCAGCGGATGCAGATCTATCTGCCGTGCTGGCCGGCAGCTTCAACGGCAGCATGCGGCAACTTCTTGTGGCACGCCTTGGCACGCAGGCCACGGAAGTCATTGCCCGGGTTGACCCTACGCTGCTGGAGCGCGATGTTTTTCTACCTGAAATGGCAGACACGGTCTCTCTTTGGTTGCAACCTGCACTTCCATCCCTCCTTGAGCTGGCCGGTCAGAGCCGACAGATCTGGCTAGAGCACCTGTCAGAAGCCACCGGCGGGCAACAGGCGATGGTTGTCGACCTGGGTTATGCAGGAACCATCCAGCGCAATCTGATCCGCCTTAGCGGCGAACCGATAGGCGGCCAGTACTTTGCATTGCGGGAAACGGCCAAGCAGTTGAACGGATTAGGCTGGGCTGAAGCACGCTACTTCGACGGCCGCAACGATCCCTCAGGCTCATCCTTGATCCTGGAGCACGACCTCTTGCTGGAAGCACTGCTAAGTGCCCCGCACGGTCAGTTCAACGGCTATTTCCGCGACAAGAGTGGAATGGTGCACGGCGAATTCGGCGAACAGACCCTGGGGGGCCATGGGCTGGACGCCCTCACCGCAGTGCAGAATGGCGCGCTCGCATTCATCAGCGATGTGTGCTCGGCAGTCAATACGGACATTGCCAGCGTCACGCTCGATCAAGGCGGCGTACTGGAGCCGCTACGTCTGCTCGCCGAGGGCACCTGGCAGGCAGGCGCCTGGCTGCAGGATTTGGCCACCGAAGACGACTTCAGTGGCCGTGGCAATGTAGCCGTGGGCAGATCCTACTAACGGAACGCGACGCCGGTCTTTTCCTTCAGCTCGTCATCACTGACACCCGGCGCGGCCTCCACCAGCAACAGGCCGTTGTCAGTCACGTCGAACACCGCCAGGTCGGTGATGATGCGGTCGACCACGCCCACGCCGGTCAACGGCAGCGTGCATTCGGCCAGGATCTTGTGCTCGCCGTTCTTGGCGGTGTGCTCCATCAGCACCACCACGCGCTGCACGCCGGCCACCAGGTCCATCGCGCCGCCCATGCCCTTGACCATCTTGCCGGGCACCATCCAGTTGGCCAGGTCGCCCTTGTCGGTGACCTGCATGGCGCCGAGGATGGCCAGGTTGACGTGGCCACCGCGGATCATCGCGAAGCTGTCGTGGCTGCCGAAGTAGCTGGCACCGGCGCGTGCGGTGACGGTCTGCTTGCCGGCGTTGATCAGGTCGGCGTCGACCTCGGCGTCGGTCGGGAACGGGCCAATGCCGAGCAGGCCGTTCTCCGACTGCAGCCATACATCCACGCCGTCGGGAATATGGTTGGCGACCAGCGTCGGCAGGCCGATGCCCAGGTTCACGTAGGCGCCATCGGTCAGCTCGCGCGCCGCGCGTGCGGCCATTTCATCTCGGGTCCACGCCATGTCAGTTGCCCTCCGTGCGGATGGTGCGCTGTTCGATTCGCTTCTCTGGATGCGCGTTGTGCACGATGCGATGCACGTAGATGCCCGGCAGGTGCACCTGGTCAGGATCAATCGCGCCGACCGGCACCACCTCCTCCACTTCCACGATGCAGACCTTGCCGGCCATCGCGCAGGCCGGGTTGAAGTTGCGCGCGGTCTTGCGGAACACCAGGTTGCCAGCCTCGTCGGCCTTCCAGGCCTTGACCAGTGCCACGTCGGCGCGCAGCGCGGTCTCCATCACGTAGTGCTTGCCGTCGAACTCGCGGGTTTCCTTGCCTTCGGCCACCACGGTGCCGTATCCGGTGGCGGTGAAGAACGCCGGGATGCCCGCGCCGCCGGCGCGCAGGCGCTCGGCCAGCGTGCCCTGCGGGTTGAACTCCAGCTCCAGCTCACCGGCCAGGAACTGCCGTTCGAATTCCTTGTTCTCGCCCACATAGGACGAAATCATCTTCTTGATCTGCCGCGTTTCCAGCAGCTGGCCGAGGCCGAAGCCATCGACGCCGGCATTGTTGGAGATCACGGTCAGGCCCTTGGCACCGCTGTCGCGCAGCGCGGCGATCAGCGCCTCGGGAATGCCGCACAGGCCGAAGCCGCCCACGGCCAGGGTCTGGCCATCGGCGATGACGCCCTGCAGGGCCTCCGCCGCCGAGGCGAAGCGCTTGCTGCGCTTGCCGCTGGAAGTTGCGTGTTCCATTTCTACAGCCCTACGGGGGAAGAATCAGCGCATTCTAGCCGGGGCCCGCCCTATGGCTGGGATGCGCCGCAGCATTTATGGGCCTGCTGCCAAGCTCCCGCTAGAATGGCGAATCGACGGGAGCTTGCCGCCGGCACTGGAAACGATGTCTCTGCACTACACCGATGAGGATCTGGCCCGCTGGTTCGATGACGCCACGCTGACCCGCAGCGAGCGGTGCATGGGCGGAGTAAGCCAGCTGGAACGCCACGGCGATGTGCTCATCGCCGAGGTGCAGGGCACCGCCGCGCGGCCTTACCGCGTAAAGATCGACTTGGCGGCAAGCATGCGCACGCCCCGCAGCCGCCTGCAGGGAGACTGCTCCTGCCCGGTCGGCCAGAACTGCAAACACATGGGCGCCACGCTGATGGTCTACCTGCTGGATGGGGCCATCGAAGATGATGAATGGTTCCCGGTAGGTGCCGGGACCGAAGGCGGACTGGAGCAGCCCGTGCGCCCGCAGCTGCTTGCGGAACTGTCGCGCTGGCAGGCCATGCGCAGCCAGCCGGCCAAGCCGGTCCGCAATGGCGTGGTCTTTGAGCTGTCCACGGTCAATCATCGCCCGTCGGTGCTGATGCGCAAGGTGAAGTACCGTGGCGACGGCGGCATCGAGTTCGGCAAGTGGACCGAAATCACCGCCGAGATGCTGCTCACCCCGCCCAATTACCTGACTCCGGCGGACATATCGGTCATCGCCCAGCTCTGGGCTGAGCGCCGTGCCACTACGCCTGAGCCGCGCATCGACATCGGCGCCACGCTGGCACTGATCGTTGCCAGCGGCCACGGCTGGGTCTTCTGCGGGCGGGATCGCGTGCCCGCACGCGCCGGCGCGCCGCGCCAGGGCATGCTGCACTGGGAGGTGGACGAGGTGGATGGCGAGCTTCTGTCGTTTCCTTCCTTGCACCTGGACGGCGATGCCGAGGGCCTAGTACTGGGCAATGCCGCCGGCTACCTCGACCCCGTTACCGGCGAGGTGGGGCCGCTGCTGCTCGATGTGAGCATCCAGGATGCGGATTTCTTTCTCTCCCTGCCGCCCCTGCTGCCCACCGAAGCGCCGGTGGTGGCGCAGGTGCTGAAGCAGATGGACCCGGCACTGCCGCGCCCCGGTTCGGTTGATGCGATGCGTACGCTGCAGATCAGCGCGATGACGCCCGTACTGCGCCTGCACAGTTTCGAGTACCGCCCGGCATGGATGAGCCGTCGCGGGCCCTCGCGGTGGGCGGACTTTGCGACCGTTGCCTTCGAATACGACGAACACGTGCGCTTCCTGGATGACCCCAACGTGTTCGTTCACGACGCCAACGGCGAGCTGGCCCTGCTGCCGCGCGACCCTGCCGAAGAGGCGCGCCGCGAGCGCGAACTGCGCGGCTTCCACCTGCACCGCGATACGGCGCCCCGCGCCTCGCTGGAGGGCGCAGGACCGCAGTTCGTCCTGCGCAGCCAGGACTGGACCCGGCTCATGCTGCAGGACGTGCCGCAGCTGGAAGCGCTCGGCTGGAAAGTGGAGGTGGATGACGATTTCCGCCACCGCATCACCCTGATCGACGATATCGATCTGGACATCCAGCCCAGCCAGACGGAAGACGGCTGGTTCGATCTCGGCCTGGACATCCAGGTCGATGGCCGCACCGTGCCGCTGGCTCCGCTGCTGCACACGGTGCTGCAGACCGATCCGCGCTGGCTGCGCGGGCAGATCGATGCCATCGATGACGACGAGCACGTGATGCTGTCGGCCGACGACAACACTCATCTGGCGATTCGCGCCGCGCGCCTGAAGCCGGTCATTGCCTTGCTCGCCGATCTGTTCACCCAGCGCGATGCCCCCTTGCGGGTATCGGCGCGTGACCGTGGCCGCCTGCGCGCCCTGCAGGACGATGCGCGCCTGCAGTTCAAGGGCCACCAGGACACCCGTGCGCTGGTGCAGCGGCTGATCCAGACTCCGGCGCCAACCGAGGTCACTCCCCCGGCCGGGCTGGCCGCCTCCCTGCGTCCTTACCAGCTGCAGGGCCTGGCCTGGCTGCAGTACCTGCGGCAGCAGGACCTCGGCGGCGTGCTGGCCGACGACATGGGCCTGGGCAAGACACTGCAGACCCTGGCCCATATCCTGCTGGAAAAGGAACAGGGCCGGCTGCAGCAGCCGGCGCTGGTGGTGGTGCCCACCTCGCTGCTGCATAACTGGACCAGTGAAGCGGCCCGCTTCACCCCCGACCTGCGCGTGCTGGCACTGCATGGCGCCGACCGCGCCACCCACTTCGATCGCATCGGCGAACACGATCTGGTGCTGACCACCTACCCGCTGGTGTGGCGCGATGAAGAGGCGCTGCTGGCCCACGACTATCACCTGCTGATCCTCGACGAGGCACAGCAGGTCAAGAACGCAAAATCGAAGGCGGCTATCGCCCTGCGCACGCTGCACGCGCGCCATCGCCTGTGCCTGACCGGTACACCGTTGGAAAACCACCTGGGAGAGCTGTGGGCGCAGTTCGATTTCCTGCTGCCCGGCCTGCTGGGCAACGAGAAGCAGTTCAACCAGCATTGGCGCCATCCCATCGAGCGCGGCAGCGACCCGCAGCGGGCGCACCTGCTCGCCCAGCGCCTGCGCCCGTTCATGCTGCGCCGGCGCAAGGCCCAGGTGGCGGCCGAGCTGCCGCCGAAGTCCGAGATCACCCGCACGGTGGCGCTGGAAGGCGCACAGCGCGATCTGTATGAAACCGTGCGCGCATCGATGGAAGCCAAGGTTCGTGAAGCCGTGGCCGCGCAGGGCCTGGGCCGCAGTCATATCCTGGTGCTGGACGCCCTGCTGAAACTGCGCCAGGTCTGCTGCGACCCGCGGCTGCTGCCCGGTGAGACCGGCAAGCGCAGTGCGCCGTCGGCCAAGCTGGACCTGCTGCGCGAGATGCTGCCGGAGATGGTGGAAGAAGGCCGGCGCATCCTGCTGTTCTCGCAGTTCACCAGCATGCTGGCGCTGATCGCACAGGCACTAAATGAGATGGGCCTGGCCCATGTGCAGCTGACCGGCGATACCCAGGACCGGGCCACGCCGGTGCAGCAGTTCATGGCGGGCGAGGTGCCGATCTTCCTGATCAGCCTGAAGGCCGGTGGTGTCGGCCTGAACCTGACCGCGGCAGATACGGTCATCCACTTCCATCCCTGGTGGAACCCGGCTGCCGAACGCCAGGCAACCGATCGCGCCCACCGCATCGGCCAGCAGCAGCCGGTGTTCGTCTATCGGCTGATCGCCGCCGGCAGCATTGAAGAGCGCATCGCCGAGCTGCAGCAGCGCAAGGCGGCGCTGGCCGATTCCATTCTTGAAGGTGGCAACGCCAGCGGTCCGCGCTTCAACGATGAGGACCTGGAAGCACTGCTGGCACCGCTGCCGGGGGTGGTGCCGAAGGGCAAGCGGGAGCGGCCGGCACGGGCCTGAAGCGCCGGCCGGTCAGGTGCCATTGCGGCATGAAAACGATTCCCATACAGGGCTGGCGCTACAACCGCGGGCTGTGCCCACAATGGAACTGACCGATGCCCCTGCACGCCTTCAAGGCCTATGACATCCGCGGCCGCGTGCCGGAAGAACTGAACGAAGACCTCGCCCGCCGCATCGGCGTGGCCCTGGCCGCTCAGCTCGCGCCGGGCCCGGTGGTCCTGGGACATGACGTCCGCCTGACCAGCCCGGCCCTGCAGGACGCGCTCGCCGCCGGCCTGCGTGGCGTCGGCCGCGAAGTGATCGACATCGGCCTGTGTGGCACCGAGGAAGTCTATTTCCAGACCGACCACCTGGGCGCCGCCGGTGGCGTTATGGTGACCGCCAGCCACAACCCAATGGACTGCAACGGGATGTAGCTGGTCAAGGAAAACGCGCGGCCGATCAGCTCCGACACCGGCCTGTTCGCGATCTCCGACGTCGTGGCCGCCGATACCGGCAGCGCGCAGCCGGCGAGCGCAGCGCAGACCGCGCGCCACGACAAGAGCGCCTACATCGACCACCTGCTCAGCTACGTGGACGCCAGCAAGCTCAAGCCGCTGAAGCTGGTGGTCAACGCCGGCAACGGCGGTGCGGGCGCTATCGTCGACCTGCTGGCGCCGCACCTGCCGCTGGAATTCATCCGCATCTGCCATGAACCCGATGGCAACTTCCCCAGCGGCATCCCCAACCCGCTGCTGCCGGAAAACCGCGCCGCCACCGCCGAGGCCGTGCGCGAACACGGTGCCGACTTCGGTATCGCCTGGGACGGCGACTTCGACCGCTGCTTCTTCTTCGACCACACCGGCCGCTTCATCGAGGGCTACTACCTGGTCGGCCTGCTGGCCAAGGCGATCCTCGCGCGCAACCCGGGCGGCAAGGTCGTGCACGATCCGCGCCTGGTCTGGAACACCGTGGAAATGGTCGAAGCGGCCGGCGGCGTGCCGGTGCTGTGCAAGAGCGGCCACGCCTTCATCAAGGAAAAGATGCGTGCCGAGGACGCGGTGTATGGCGGCGAGATGAGCGCCCACCACTACTTCCGCGAATTCGCTTACGCAGATTCCGGCATGATCCCGTGGCTGCTGATCGCGCAGCTGGTGTCCGAAAGCGGCCGTTCGCTGGCCGACTGGGTGGAGGACCGCATGGCGGCCTTCCCCTGCAGCGGCGAGATCAACTTCAAGGTGGCCGATGCCAAGGCCGCCGTCGCCCGCGTGATGGAGCACTTCGCCGCACAGTCGCCGGCGCTGGACCACACCGATGGCATCAGCGCCGATTTCGGCGACTGGCGCTTCAACCTGCGCAGCTCCAATACCGAACCGCTGCTTCGCCTGAATGTGGAAGCCCGCGGTGATGCCGCGCTGCTGCAGGCGCGCACCGACGAGCTCTCCCGCCTTATCCAGCAGTAATCAAGGAAGATCATGAGCAACATCCAGCCTGTCATCCTGTCCGGTGGCTCCGGCACCCGCCTGTGGCCGCTGTCACGCGAGTCCTACCCGAAGCAGTTCCTGCCGCTGGCCGGGCAGCTGACCATGCTGCAGGCCACGTGGCAGCGGGTGGCGCCCATCGCCAGCCGCGGCCCGCTGGTGATCGCCAACGAGGAACACCGTTTCGTTGCCGCCGAACAGCTGCAGCAGGTCGGCGCGGCGCCGGCCGCTATCATCCTCGAGCCGGTCGGGCGCAACACGGCGCCAGCGATCGCGGTAGCTGCCCTGGAAGCCACCCGTGACGGTGCCGATGCGCTGCTGCTGGTGCTGCCTTCGGACCACGTAATCACCAATGAAGCGGCGTTCCGCAGTGCGGTGCAGGCGGCGGCCGACGCCGCCGAAGCGGGCAAGCTGGTGACTTTCGGCATCGTGCCCACGGGCCCGGAAACCGGCTATGGCTACATCAAGGCGGCCGATGGCCAGGGTCTTCGCGCCGTCGAGCGTTTCGTCGAGAAACCCGACCTGGACACCGCCAGCGGCTACGTGGCCAGCGGCCAGTACTACTGGAACAGCGCATGTTCCTGTTCAAGGCGTCGCGCTACCTGCAGGAGCTGGAACGCTTCCAGCCGGCGATGCTGGCCGGCAGCCGCACGGCATGGCAGCAGTCGCGCCGCGATGCCGACTTCACCCGCCTGGACAAGGAGGCGTTCACCGCGGTGCCGTCCGACTCCATCGACTACGCAGTGATGGAGAAGACCGCCGACGCGGTGGTGATTCCGCTCGACGCAGGCTGGAACGATGTCGGTTCGTGGACCGCGCTGCGCGATGTCTCGCAGCAGGATGGCGACGGCAATGCCCACCAGGGCGATGTGATCGCCATCGACTGCCGCAATACCTACGCCTATGGCCAGCGCCTGGTGGCGATGGTCGGCTTGGACGATGTGATCGTAGTGGAGACCGACGATGCGGTACTGGTCGGCAAGGCCGATCGCATGCAGGAGGTCAAGACCGTGGTGGCACAGCTGAAGGCCGACGGCCGCAGTGAAGCCAGCTGGCACCGCAAGGTCTACCGCCCGTGGGGCGCCTACGATTCGATCGACAACGGCGAGCGTTTCCAGGTCAAGCGCATCACCGTCAAGCCCGGCGGCACACTGAGCCTGCAGATGCACCACCATCGCGCCGAACACTGGATCGTGGTCAGCGGCACCGCCGAGGTGACCCGCGGCGACGAAGTGATCCTGCTGAGCGAGAACCAAAGCACCTACATCCCGCTGGGCGTGACCCATCGCCTGCGCAACCCGGGCAAGCTGCCGCTGGAGCTGATCGAAGTGCAGTCCGGCAGCTATCTGGGCGAGGATGACATCGTGCGCTTTGAGGACACCTACGGGCGCAGTTGATCAGGTGCCATCGGGCTTAACGGTAGCGCCGGCCCATGGCCGGCGAGCGCAGCGGCGTGCAGGCACCCGCCGGGCATGGCCCGGCGCTACCCCCATCAGGCGATTTCAGCCATCACGCGCTTCAGGCCGTCCTGCCAGGACGGCAGCACAATGCCGAAATCCTGCTGCAGCCTGCGGTTGTCCAGCACCGACCAGGCCGGACGCTTGGCCGGTGTCGGGTACTCGGAACTGGGAATCGCTTCGACGGCCGGCACCTTGGCCAGCACGCCAGTGGCAAGCGCCTCGGCGAAAATCGCTTCGGCAAACCCATGCCAGCTGGTCTGGCCGCTGGCGGTCAGGTGCCAGGTGCCCGACAACTGCCCGGGGTGCTGCAGCGCCTGTGCGGTGACATCTGCGATCAGCGCGGCCGGGGTCGGCGTGCCGATCTGGTCGGCCACCACCCGCAGCTGGTCACGCTCGGCGCCCACCCGCAGCATCGTGCGCAGGAAATTGGCGCCGTGCGAGGCATACACCCATGCCGTGCGGAAGATCAGGTGGCGGCCACCGGCTGCGCGAACGGCCTCCTCGCCATCTCGCTTGCTGGTGCCATAGACGCCCAGCGGCGCGGTCGCTTCGTCCTCGCGGTAGGGGACGCTGCCCTGGCCATCGAATACGTAGTCGGTGGAGTAATGCACGATCGGCACGCCATGGGCCGCACACCAGCGCGCGATTACACCCGGCGCCTGCGCGTTGGCCGCGAACGCGGCCTCCACGTCCTGCTCGGCACGGTCGACCGCCGTGTAGGCGGCGGCATTGACCACCACCGACGGCTGCAGGCGGTCCAGCAGTGCCGGCAGGCTGTCGGGCTGGCCGAAATCGGCCACCTCGCAGGCGCTGCCGTCGGGCAGCTGGCCACTGCGCGTGGTTGCCAGCACCGGTCCCAGCGGGGCCAGTGCGCGCAGCAGTTCCTGCCCGACCTGCCCGTTGCCGCCAAACACCAGCACAGTCATGCGATGTAGACCGGGAGGCGGTCCTCGCTGATGTCCTTCAGGAAGGACGCCTTCTCGTCCTTGGCCGACAGGATCGGCGCGCTGATGGGCCAGTCCACGGCGATGTCGGCATCGTTCCAGCGGATCCCCGCATCTGCTTCCGCCACATACACATCGGTGCAGAGATAGTGGAACAGCGCCGTTTCGGTGAGCACGGCAAAACCGTGGGCGAAGCCCTCGGGAATCCAGAACTGCTTCTTGTTCTCCGCGCTCAGCACCACCGCTTCCCACTGGCCGAAGGTCGGCGAGCCACGGCGGATGTCGACGGCGACGTCATAGACCTCGCCCTCCAGCACGCTGACCAGCTTGCCCTGAGGGCGCGGCCACTGGTAATGAAGGCCGCGCAGCACGCCTTTGCTGGACGAGGAAACGTTGCTCTGCACGAAGTGCGTGGGCAATGCCAGTTCGGCAAAGCGCTCTGCATTCCATGTCTCGAAGAAGAAACCACGGTCATCGCCAAAAACGCGAGGCTCGATGACCGCACAACCAGGTAGACGGGTGTGGATCACTTTCACGGAACGACGCCCCTCAACGAAAGCTTCTGTAGATACTGGCCGTATGCATTCTTGATCAGCGGCGCAGCGAGCGCGTGCAGCTGCTCAGCCGAAATCCATCCCTGCCCGAAGGCCACTTCTTCCGGGCAGCAGACCTGCAGGCCTTGGCGGGTCTGGATGGTCTCGATGAAATTGGAGGCTTCCAGCAGGGACTGGTGGGTACCGGTGTCGAGCCAGGCATAACCACGGCCGAGCGCTTCCAGATGCAGCTGGCCCTCGGCCAGGTAGCGCTTGTTGAGATCGGTGATCTCCAGCTCGCCACGCGGCGACGGCCTCAGTGCGGCGGCGTGGTCGCTTGCATTGCCGTCGTAGAAGTACAGGCCGGTGACCGCATAGTTGGAACGCGGCTTTTCCGGCTTCTCCACCAGGTCGATGACCTTGCCGGTCTGGTCGAACTCGGCCACGCCGTAGCGCTCCGGGTCGTTCACCCAGTAGCCGAACACCGTCGCACCGTCCTTTCGCTGGTCGGCGCGCCTGAGCATTTCGGTCAGACCGTGGCCGTGGAAGATGTTGTCACCCAGCACCAGGCAGCTCGGCTTGCCGGCCAGGAAATCGCGACCGATCAGGTAGGCCTGCGCCAGCCCGTCCGGGCTCGGCTGTACGGCGTACTGGATGTCCATCCCCCACTGCGAACCGTCGCCCAGCAGCTGCTTGAACAACGCCTGTTCGTGCGGGGTGTTGATGATCAGCACTTCGCGGATGCCCGCCAGCATCAGCACGCTGAGCGGGTAGTAGATCATCGGCTTGTCATACACCGGCAGCAGCTGCTTGCTGACGCCCTTGGTAATCGGATAGAGCCGGGTGCCGGAGCCGCCGGCGAGGATGATGCCCTTGCGCTGCGTCATGTTCTCTCCCGGTTTCAGGCGGCGGTGCCGATGCGCTGCAGGCGGTAGCTGCCGTCCAGCACGCCGTTGACCCATTCCTGGTTGCCCAGGTACCAGTCGACGGTGAAGGCGATGCCCTGCTCGAAGGTACAGGCCGGTTCCCAGCCCAGGTCGTTCTTCAGCTTGGAGGCATCGATCGCGTAGCGGCGGTCATGGCCCGGGCGATCGGCCACGTAGGTGATCTGGCTGCTGCGCGGCTGGCCATCCTCGCGCGGGCGGCGTGCATCGAGCAGCGCGCAGATCGCCTGCACCACTTCGATGTTCTGCTTTTCCGAATTGCCGCCGACATTGTAGGTTTCGCCGACCTGGCCCTTGGCCAGCACGGTGCGGATCGCTTCGCAGTGGTCGGTGACGAACAGCCAGTCACGCACCTGCCTGCCATCGCCGTACACCGGCAGCGGCTCGCCGGCCAGCGCCTTGGCGATCACCAGCGGAATGAGCTTTTCGGGGAAGTGGTACGGGCCGTAGTTGTTGGAGCAGTTGGTGGTGAGCACCGGCAGGCCGTAGGTGTGGTGGAACGCGCGCACCAGGTGGTCCGACGCAGCCTTGGACGCCGAGTATGGCGAGTTGGGCGCGTACGGGGTGGTTTCGCTGAACTTGCCGGTCTCGCCCAGCGTGCCGTACACCTCGTCGGTGGACACGTGCAGGAAGCGGAAGGCCGCGCCCTGTTCGGCCGGTAGCGCCTTCCAATAGTCACGCACCGCTTCCAGCAGGCCCAGGGTGCCGACCACGTTGGTCTGGATGAAGGCACCCGGCCCGTCGATGGAGCGATCGACGTGACTTTCGGCGGCGAAGTTCAGCACCGCGTCGGGCTGGTGTTCGGCCAGCAGGCGGGCCACCAGGGCGCTGTCGCCGATGTCGCCCTGCACGAACACATGGTTCGGGTTGCCGTCGAGGCTGGACAGGGTCTTCAGGTTGCCGGCGTAGGTCAGCGCGTCGAGATTGACGACTTTGATGCCGCGGGCGACCGCTTCGAGAACGAAGTTACCGCCAATGAAACCGGCGCCGCCGGTGACAAGCCACGTGGACACTACCTGATCTCCTGTTATTTTGATTTCTTCCAGAGGAAGCGCTCAGCACGCTTCGATACAGCGGCACAGCATACATGGCGCCGAACTTCACGACTGCGTGCAGAACGTGAATGACGGAGCAGAAGCGGCTTTTTTTGCCGCGGCGCAACAAAACCACACGCATTCGCATGGTCGCCAAAGGCCAGTTAGAATCAGGGTCCCACCCCCGAACCGGTTGCTGTGCGAGGACCGGACGTTTCCCGTTACTGTGAGCCGGCCAGTGGTCGGCACTACAAGGATCGAGTACCAGATGAAAATCCTCGTCGCGTACAAGCGCGTGGTGGACTACAACGTCCGCATTCAGGTCAAGCCGGACGGCTCCGGCGTGGTCACCGACGGCGTCAAGCTGTCGCCCAACCCCTTCGATGAAATCGCCCTGGAAGAAGCCCTGCGCCTGCGCGACAAGGGCATCGCCACCGAAGTCGTGGTCGCCACCATCGCCCCGGCCGACGCCCAGGCGCACCTGCGCAATGGCCTGGCCATGGGTGCGAACCGTGCCATTCACGTCGTAACCGACCAGGCCATCCAGCCGCTGACCGCCGCCCGCACCCTGCTCAAGCTGGTCGAAAAGGAACAGCCGGACCTGGTGATCCTCGGCAAGCAGGCCATCGACGACGATGCCAACCAGACCGGCCAGATGCTGGCCACGCTATGGGGCCGCCCGCAGGCGACCTTCGCCAGCAAGCTGGACGTTGCGGACGGCAAGGCCACGGTGACCCGCGAAGTCGATGCCGGCCTGGAAACGCTGGAAGTGGACCTGCCGGCCGTGGTCACCACCGACCTGCGCCTGAACGAACCGCGCTTCATCAAGCTGCCGGACATCATGAAGGCCAAGGCCAAGCTGCTGGAGACCCTGCAGCTGGCCGACCTCGGCGTTGAAGCCGCCGATACCTTCAATACCACCCAGTACGCCGCGCCGTCCAAGCGCAGCAAGGGTGTAATGGTCAAGGACGCGGCCGAACTGGTGGCCGCACTCAAGCAGAAGGGGCTGCTGTAATGAGCAAGATTCTCGTCATCGCCGAGCACCACGACGGCAAGCTCAACGCCGCCACCGCCAAGACCGTCAGCGCGGCCGCCGCCATCAGCGGTGCCAGCATCGACGTGCTGGTGCTGGCCGCCGACCCGGCCGCCGTGGCTGCTGAAGCGGCGAAGATCGCCGGCGTCGCCAAGGTCCTGACCGTGGCCAATGCCGCCAACGCGCAGGCCATCGCCCAGGTGCTGGCCCCGCAGATCGCGCAGCTGGCCAAGGGTTACACCCACGTCTTCGGCCCGTCGACCACCTTCGGCAAGGACCTGATGCCCTGCGTGGCCGCCCTGCTGGGCGTCAACCAAGTCTCCGATCTGATGGCCGTGGAAGGCAGCTACACCTTCAAGCGCCCGATCTACGCCGGGAACGCCATCATCACCGTCGAAGCGCCGGCCGACCAGATCGTGGTCGCCACCGTGCGCGCCGCCTCGTGGCCGGAAGCGGCCCAGGGTGGCAGCGCCGCCGTCGAAGCCGCCAGCGTCGATGCGGCCCTGCCGTCCCACACCCGCTTCGTCGGCCTGGCCGCCGGTGCCAGCGACCGCCCGGACCTGCAAAGCGCCAAGCGCGTGGTCTCCGGTGGCCGTGGCGTCGGTTCGGAAGAGAACTTCAAGGTCATCTTCCAGCTGGCCGACAAACTCGGTGCCGCCGTCGGTGCCTCGCGCGCCGCGGTCGATGCCGGCTACGTGCCCAGTGACCTGCAGGTCGGCCAGACCGGCAAGATCATCGCGCCGGAACTGTACGTGGCCGTCGGCATCAGCGGTGCCATCCAGCACCTGACCGGCATCAAGGATGCCGGCACGATCGTGGCCATCAACAGGGACGCGGATTCGCCGATCTTCGAGATCGCCGACATCGGCCTGGTCGGGGATCTGTTCACGATCCTGCCCGAGCTGGAAGCAGCCCTGCACTGAACCACGCTGAAAAATGTCGCGTAATCAGTAGATTACGCGACATCCTCTCGCATTTCATAGCTTGCATGGACGCCGGCCCGGATCACCCGTCCTTGCACACCCTCTCGCTATAATCCGGGGTCAACCCGTGTAAGGACTGCATCGATGACGCTCCCGTGTTTCAAGGCCTATGACATCCGTGGCCGCGTTCCGGATGAACTGGATGAACGCCTTGCCCGCCGCATCGGCGCTGGCACGGCGGCGTTGCTGGGCCCGGGACCGGTGGTGGTTGGACACGACATCCGCCTGAGCAGCCCTGCCCTGCTGCAGGCCGCCATTGAAGGCCTCACCGCCAGCGGACGCGATGTCATCGACATCGGCATGTGCGGCACCGAAGAAGTCTATTTCCAGACCTTCCACCGAAAGGCTGCCGGCGGCATCATGGTCACCGCCAGCCACAACCCGATGGACTACAACGGGATGAAGCTGGTCCGCGAGGAATCCAAGCCGATCAGCGGCGATACCGGCCTGTTCGACATCCGCGATTTCGCTGCCTCAGACGTACCGCTGGGCAACGGCCAAGGCACGACCACCCGTGACGCCGACA
This sequence comes from Stenotrophomonas maltophilia group sp. Smal12, assembly GCF_037079935.1. Lineage (NCBI taxonomy): Bacteria > Pseudomonadati > Pseudomonadota > Gammaproteobacteria > Lysobacterales > Lysobacteraceae > Stenotrophomonas > Stenotrophomonas maltophilia group sp. Smal12. The sequence goes on from NZ_JBAWUK010000034.1 coordinate 25,111, forward strand.
AGGCCGCCTACATCCAGCATCTCCTGGGCTACATCGACGTGGCCAGCCTGAAGCCGCTGAAGATCGTCACCAACCCCGGCAACGGCGGTGCCGGCCTGGTGATCGACGAACTGGCTCCGCACCTGCCGTTCGAATTCATCCGCATCCAGCACGAAGCCGACGGCAGCTTCCCCAACGGCATTCCCAACCCGCTGTTGCCGGAAAACCGTGCGGCTACGCGCGACGCCGTGCGTGCCAATGGCGCCGACTTCGGCATCGCCTGGGATGGTGACTTCGACCGCTGCTTCTTCTTCGATGCCGAAGGCAATTTCATCGAGGGCTATTACCTCGTTGGCCTGCTGGCCACTGCATTGCTGGCCCGCCAGCCCGGCGGCAAGATCATCCACGACCCGCGCCTGACCTGGAACACCGTCGAAATGGTCGAGCAGGCCGGCGGTGTGCCGATCATGAGCAAGACCGGCCATGCCTTCATCAAGGAGCGCATGCGCGCCGAAGATGCGATCTACGGCGGCGAGATGAGCGCGCACCACTACTTCCGCGAATTCGCCTACTGCGATTCCGGCATGATTCCCTGGCTGCTGATCGCACAGCTGGTCTCCAGCACCGGCAAGTCGCTGGGCGATCTGGTGGCGGACCGCATGAAGGCCTACCCATGCAGCGGTGAGATCAATTTCCGCGTGGATGACGCCAAGGCGACCGTCGCACGCGTGCTGGCGCACTTCGAAGCGCAGCAGCCGCAGCTGGACCGTACCGACGGCATCAGCGCCGACTTCGCCCAGTGGCGTTTCAGCCTGCGCAGCTCCAACACCGAACCGCTGCTGCGCCTGAACATCGAGACCCGCGGCGATGAAACGCTGCTGCAGGACCGCATCCGCGAGCTGACCGCCCTGATTGGCGGCACGCCAGCCAATCACTGACCAGGACACTTTCGTATGACTTCCATCGTTCCCGTCATTCTTTCCGGCGGCTCCGGCACCCGGCTGTGGCCGCTGTCGCGCGCAGCCTATCCGAAGCAGTTCCTGCCGCTGGTCGGCGATGACACGATGCTGCAGGCGACCTGGAAGCGCGTCGCTTCCATTGCTGGCGCAGCGCCCATCGTGGTCGCCAACCAGGAACACCGCTTCATGGCGGCCGAGCAGCTGCGCGAATGCAAGGTGCTGCCGCAGGCGCTGATTCTCGAGCCGGTTGGGCGCAACACCGCCCCGGCCATCGCCATCGCCGCACTGCAGGCCCTTGCCAACGGCGAAGATGCCCTGCTGCTGGTACTGCCGTCCGACCACGTCGTCCGCAACGAAGCGGCCTTCCACGCAGCGGTCAAGCAGGCTGCCATCGCCGCCGAAGGCGGCAAGCTGGTCACCTTCGGCATCGTGCCGACGGCACCGGAAACCGGCTACGGCTACATCAAGGCCGCTGTCGGCGAAGGCGTGCGCGCGGTCGATCGTTTCGTCGAGAAACCCAACCTGGCCACCGCCGAGCAGTACGTCGCCTCGGGCGAGTACTTCTGGAACAGCGGCATGTTCCTGTTCAAGGCGTCGCGCTACCTCGGGGAACTGGAGACGCTGCAGCCGACGATCCTGGCTGCATGCCGCCAGGCGCTCGACAAGGCAGCCCGCGACAACGACTTCATCCGTCTGGATGCCGAAGCGTTCGCCGCCAGCCCGAACGATTCGATCGACTATGCCGTGATGGAGAAGACCGCTGACGCCGCCGTCGTTCCGCTGGATGCGGAATGGAACGACGTGGGTTCCTGGTCTGCGCTGTGGGAAGTGTCCGACAAGGATGCCGACGGCAATGCCTGCCACGGCGACGTGATCGTGCTGGACTGCAAGGACAGCTACGCCTACGGCAACCGGCTGATCGCGATGGTCGGCCTGCAGGACGTGGTGGTGGTGGAAACCGATGACGCGGTGTTCGTGGGCCATAAGGACCGCGTGCAGGACGTCAAGGAAATCGTCGGCCGGATCAAGCGTGATGGCCGCAGCGAAGCCGCCGCCCATCGCAAGGTCTACCGCCCTTGGGGTGCGTACGATTCCATCGACAACGGCGCCCGGTTCCAGGTCAAGCGCATCACCGTCAGGCCAGGCGCGACCCTGAGCCTGCAGATGCACCACCACCGTGCCGAGCACTGGATCGTGGTGAGCGGCACGGCCGAAGTAACCCGCGGCGAAGAGGTGATCCTGCTGTCGGAAAACCAGAGCACCTATATCCCGCTGGGCGTGACCCATCGCCTGAAGAACCCGGGCAAGCTGCCGCTGGAACTGATCGAAGTGCAGTCGGGCAGCTATCTTGGCGAGGACGATATCGTGCGTTTCGAAGACAGCTACGGCCGCGCGTGATTCGACCTGCCCCGTAATGCTGAAAGGACCGGGTAGCAATACCCGGCCCTTTCTCTTTTACCCGTCAGAAAATCAAACGCATCGGGTCAGTTGTCACCGAAAAGATCGCGCGTGTAAACCTTTTCGGCGACATCGGCGAGCGCCTCTGCCATTCGGTTGCTGATGATCACGTCTGACTGCGCCTTGAATTCCACCAGGTCATTCACAACTCGCGAATTGAAGAATTCGTCGGCATCAAGGGCGGGCTCGTGCACGATCACCTCAATGCCCTTTGCCTTGATCCGCTTCATGATCCCCTGGATGCTCGAGGACCTGAAGTTGTCCGATCCGGCTTTCATAATCAGTCGATAGACGCCAACAACCTTCGGATTGCGCGCAAGGATATCAGCGGCGATGAAGTCCTTCCGGGTAGTATTGGATTCAACGATTGCCCGGATCAGGTTCTGCGGTACGGCTTGGTAATTCGCCAGCAACTGCTTGGTATCCTTCGGCAAGCAGTAACCGCCATAACCGAACGAAGGGTTGTTGTAGCCATCGCCGATCCGAGGGTCGAGCGAAATCCCTTCGATGATCTGCCGGCTGTCCAGCCCGTGGGTTTGTGCGTAGGTATCCAGCTCATTGAAGTAGGAAACGCGCATGGCCAGGTAGGTGTTGGCGAACAGTTTGATCGCCTCGGCCTCGGTGGAATCAGTAAACAGTACCGCCACGTCCTTCTTTTCCGCCCCCTCCTGCAGCAGCGATGCAAAGCTCCTCGCCGCTTCGCTGTGGTCGCCCACAATGATACGGGAAGGATGGAGATTATCGTGCAACGCACGACCCTCACGTAGGAACTCCGGCGAGAAGATGATGTTGCGGGTCCCGAACTGCTCGCGCGCCTTTGCGGTGAAGCCTACCGGAATCGTCGATTTGATGATCATCGTCGCCGCCGGATTGATCTCCAGGACCTGCGCGATGACGGACTCGATCGAACGCGTATTGAAGTAGTTGGTGACCGGGTCATAGTCGGTCGGCGTCGCGATGATCACGAACGCAGCCCCTTCGTACGCGTCACGCGGATCGAGCGTGGCCCGGAAGTTGAGTTGCCTACCGGCAAGCGCCTTCTCGATATCCGCGTCCACAATAGGTGACTCTCCCCGGTTGAGCTTCTCGACCTTTTCTGCGATCAGGTCGAGGGCGACCACCTCGTGGTGCTTGGCGAGCAGCACACCGTTGGAAAGGCCAACATAACCGGTACCGGCGATTGCAATTTTCATCGTGCCTCGATTGACATCATCATGTAGTAGCTCGTAACTCGGCAGGCCGCACTCGCAGTAGGCTGTTCTCGGGCCGTCGCCGACTCATCGTCTTGGCAGCACAGCGCTCGGGCGGCTTGCGCGATATCAGTGAACTGGCATGGAGCGTTCATTGTCACCAACAGGAACCGTGGTGGGAACGAGACCGTGATCATGCAACCACGCTCGGCCCTCAAGCACTGCACTGATCCCGATCTGCTGCCCCGCAGCGGCCTCTGGTATCAGGAACGATACGTCACGCACCTCCCCTGGCGCGAGGATCCCAGAGCCGCCAAGTTCAACACGCGAAGACCACGCCCCCGGATCCAGGGCAGCGCCGTTGTGGAAAAGTTGCCAGGAAAGCCGCAGCGGCTGGGGAAGCCCAGCCTGGGTATTCAAAGCCACCGCGGTATTGTTGGTTACCCGTGCTGATACCAGATAACCGCCCGAAGCATGTTTGCGCATGGACGTAACCTGAATGGACACGCCTGCAGCATTGGCCAGATCCAGTACCTCACCGGCGTGCACTGTGCAGGACAGCGGATCAATCACGACGATATTCTCCAATACACCCAAAGCCACCTTATCCGCCGCGGCTACTGCCTCGTTGCTGGTGCCAGCGGTAATGCGATACAGGGCTTGGACGCAGGGCGCGATACCGTCTCGCGCCTGGTATCCCGGTGCGATGTTGCCGGAATAGCCATTCAGGGTGGGCCTACCGAGTTCCTGCGCCAGAATGACACCATCCAGCTCGGAAACGGAGGGGTTGACCTCCGGTCCAGCCGGGTTGAACAGGATGGCATGCTCCGGCAGCGTAAGGGGAAGTTGGTGGCGGAGTGCCTCGATGCGTTCGATCGCCTGCTCCCTGCCGAACTTGTCGGTGCGCAGCGTTGCGGCTTCCACCACCATCACCAGCGCGAACAACGCAGCGACGATCTTCCACGGCAGTGCGCTGGTACGGACGGACTCGATCCCCAGTGCCACCAGCAGTGATAGCGGCAGCACCAGCACAAGGCCGATCCGGGCCATGGCCCGGATCGAGCCGATTCCCGGCAGCTCAGCCAGCAGCAGATACAACGAACGGCCGCCAACCGCCAGCGTGAGAAGCACCAGTATCAGGACAGACGAAGCGGCAACCCAGCGCACACCTGACTTGGATCGCAGCAGGCCCAGCGCTGCCAATCCCAGTATGCCCACACCAAAGAATATCTGCTGCTCGTGGCGCATCGGAACGTCGTGCCCGATCCAGCTGCTTGGAACATGCCAGAGCGCGGAAAAGTCCGCCAAGAGGTAGCTCTGCGGCCTTGGAAGCAATGACAGAACTTCGTCAACCCCACGGCCGAATCCATACAACTTCGAATAATGAAGGTAGGGATACATCAGCACGATCATCGCTGCAGCCGCAGCCATGAGGGTAATCCCCACCAGGACCAGCTCACGGCGAACGGATGGCTGCTTCCATTGCAGCCATTGAGCCATCCACCGACGCGGACCCACGCCTTCGATCGCCCATTGGGCGAAGCACCACGCCACAAGCAGCAGCAGGGTAAAGTATCCCAGATAGATCGAGATGTAGAACTGGGCGACCACCGCAACGGCCAGCCCGGCGATCCAGCGCCAGCGTCCGTCGGCAGAAAAACGCTGCCACAACAACAGCGCAACCGGCATCAGGAAGCGGTAAGTCAACTGAGCGTGGCCGTGCCGGGCAAGGACCGGCATGGCAAAGGTGAAGGCGAACGCCCCAACCGCACTAGCCAAGGGCGAAAAGTGCATCCGACGGAAGACAACGTTGCACACCACATAGTTCGCGACGAACCCTGTCAGGTACCAGAGGTCGAATGCCTGGTAACGATCCCAACCCAGCGCCCTGTACGCAGAGTAGATCCAGGCCGTTCCCCAGTGGTTGTCGGAGAACGTGAGTGCTCCAGGGACTGGATAGAAGAACGAAGGACTGAGCAGGTTCGCATCCAACCCGATCAACCAACGATAGAAGTGCTCCAGTACCACGCCGTTGAATCGAGCATCTGCCATGTCACCCGGTACGCAGGACAACTGGCATGTATGCGCCCACGGAACCAGGATCAACCCCACGGCGAACAGAAACAGGGGCGGCAACCAACGCGAGGCAACAGTAGCGTACGGCCGTGCGCTTGCGGGAGGATCGGAGATCGACATACTGTTCGGTCCGGCTGCTTATTGGCACCGATAGTCTGACGACATTCGGCTGTTTCTGAAGGGATCGGTCAGGGCGTCGGTGTATTGACCCATGAGCAGACGGTGCGTAGGCAGGAGGTTCTGACGATAGAAACGGCTGAAGCCAGCCAGACGCTTACCGCGCGGAGTGAGCTTCACGCAACCGGACTGAATCTCGATCGTCCCGGACTGCAGCTGTTCGGTCAGGCGGACCTCGACCAGGTGATGCTCCCGGACATACTCTTCGGTGAACACCTGCCTAAATGCATCTTCGCGAATACCGCCGCCGCGCTGGTCAAGCTTCTCCAGAATGTAGAACGAAAGCGATCGATCGATCACGGTGGGAACGGATATCGCGAACAGATAGCCGCCAAGAAGCCAAATTGCCCCCAACTGGATCAGTTCGAGTCGGCTGAAATCACGGAACCACTTCAGCAGGTGCAGACCGGCAAAGACCACTACGAGCGCAACCAGTGCATCCAGGATGCTGGCATACAGCACTACGTTGACCCTCAGGTAACGCATGTGTATGTAATAGATCAGCAGCAATGCAACGATGAAGATCGCGGTCGCAAGAAATGCGCGCAGGTACTTGTTCATTTGAATACCAGGAATTTATTGACGAGGAAGCTCAGCACCATCTGCATGCCGGTGGCCAGCAGAAAGCCGATCCTGTAGTCCATGCCCAGGTAATCGGCCCAGACATACATGACAGCGGCGTGCAGAAGTGCGATGAGCACGTAGACCAGGACGAAGTGCGCACCCTGCCTGACGACGCTCGACTGCTGGCCCCGGAACACGAAGTAACGGCTGCCGATGAATGAGACCGTAATGCCGAATACCGCTGCAATGGCGTTGGCCACACTCGCCAACTGAACGTGGAGCACTTCAATGTTGAACTGCAGCACACCATAATGGACGGCGGTTGCAACGACGCCATTTATCAGATAGCGCACTACCTGCCCGCCAAGCACGCCGTCAGCAGCGGCGGGCATGACGCACTTCTTCCACAAATTCATGGTAGCTGCCCGTACCCAGCACCCCGCCGCTGCGCAGCATGCCTGACAGCAGCAGGATGATCAGAGTAAGCGCCGCAGTCTGCAGGAACACAAGCAGCAGGATTCCGAATGCGAGCGAGAACCAGCCCGGGGTTGCAAACCCGGATGCCTTGAGCAGCAATGCAGTTATCCCGCCGACGACGGAAAGCCCTGCCACGAGGGTGCACGCAATCCCCACCCTCACCAGCACGTCTTCGGCAAATACCATCAAGGCACGGAAGCCGTGCAGGGCAAGCCCCACGAAGTTCATCTTGCTGCGACCGGCATAACGCGAGCCGCGGTCAAGCGCGCATGTCTGGATGCGCAGCTTGGAACTCAGCACTGATGCAGCTACATGAGTCCACGTCTCCTGCATGGAAGCCAGACGACGGACTGCCGGCATTTTCGCTGCCATGAAATTGCCGAAGCTGATCTGCCGACCACTGAGCAGCGAGAACAGCCACTTGTAGACGACATAGAACGCCTTGAACTTGAGCGACTCCACACGACTTCTGCGCGTGGCCACGACGACGTCAACCTCATCGGACGCAAGTCCCTCAGCAAGCTGGGAAATACTTTCCGGTGTATCCTCGCCATCAGAATCCATGGCCACCACGATCACGTCGTCGCCGAATGTCTCGGCGACGTAGCTGAGGCCAATCGCAATCGCGCGCTGGTGCCCGACGTTGCGACGCAGGCGTATGACTACGCCTTCCAAACCAGCCGCCTGAATGGCTGACACATCCAGTGGGCGTCGAACTGAACCATCATCAACGGCCACGACGTAGGCATCCAACCCTTGGCTGGCTGCCAGGTTCCGAAACAGTATCGAAGATGCTTCCACATCTTCGTACACGGGCATCACCACGACGGTCCGCATCATCTTCACTCTCACCCCTGCAAACGATGGCGGAAGTAGGCGATAGTTTCCTTGAGGCCATCCTCGAGGCCGACCTTGGGCTCCCAGTCGAAGGTCGCCTTGGCCAAGCGGATATCCGGCTGGCGCTGCTTCGGGTCATCGGAGGGCAGCGGGCGATACTCGATGCTGGAGGTTCCGCCGACCAGCCGCAACACCGTTTCCGCAAGTTCAAGCATGGTGAACTCGCCGGGATTGCCGATGTTCACCGGGCCGGTGAAATCAGCCGGACTATCCATCAACCGCAACATACCCTCGACAAGGTCATCGACATAGCAGAAGCTGCGGGTCTGCGTACCATCACCGTAGATCGTAATCGGCTCGCCCTTCAGCGCCTGGACGATGAAATTACTCACCACCCTGCCATCATTCGGATGCATCCGCGGGCCGTATGTATTGAAGATACGCATGACCTTGATTTCCAGCTGATGCTGGCGCCAGTAGTCGAAGAACAACGTCTCGGCACAGCGCTTGCCCTCGTCGTAGCAGCTGCGGATTCCAATCGGGTTCACTCGTCCCCAATAACCTTCCACCTGCGGATGAATCTCCGGATCGCCGTAGACCTCGCTGGTGCTGGCTTGAAGAATGCGTGCGCCCACCCGCTTGGCGAGACCCAGCATATTGATCGCACCGTGCACGCTCGTCTTGGTCGTCTGAACCGGATCGTGCTGGTAATGCACAGGAGATGCCGGACATGCAAGGTTGAAGATACGGTCCACCTCGACATACAGCGGGAAGGTCACATCATGCCGCATAAGCTCAAATCGCGGATGCTTCAGCAGGCCGTCGACGTTGGCCTTGCTGCCGGTGTAGAAATTATCCACACAGAGCACATCATGCCCTGCGTCAATCAAGCGATCACAGAGGTGAGATCCCAGAAAACCGGCGCCGCCGGTTACCAGTACGCGTTTTTGATCGTGAGCCATGTCTGATGCAGTCCTTGGAATAGGGAGTGGCGCCCGAGCACTGCATTAGCCGCAGTCGTGCTGCCCAGTAGATTGGATTTATTTTAAACCAGGTATGGTATGAACAGCGTTCCGCGCGTTACTCAGCGGCTGCTGCCGCCAGCATCCATTCCAACGTCTGCTCCAGTGGGGGCGTGTCCCAGCCGCCAATCAGGCGCAGCAGCCGCTGGTTGTCCCCGACCAAGACCTTCACGTCGTTTGCACGAACAAATGCCGGATTGATCCGCACCTCCAGCGAGTGCCCGCTCAGCGCACTGCAAAGCTCGACAATATGTGCCAGCGTATGGCCAACCCCGGTACAGATATTCACGACCTGACCGACTGCATCAGACGACTGCAGAAGTTGCCGATAGGCACGCGCCACCGCCCGCACGTCGCCGAAATCGCGCGATACCTCGATGTTGCCAAGTTCCATCACTGGAGCCCGGCGAGCGAAGTGGGAAACGATCTTCGGCACCAGGAACTGCCCCCCCTGGCCGACACCGGTGTAGTTGAAGGGCCGCGTGATGACAATAGGCAACCTTTCCCGCCAGAGCCCCGCGACATGCTCCATGGCCAACTTGCTGACGGCATAGTCGTTCGCAGGTGAGGGGGGTGCGCTCTCGTCCAACGTTCCTGAAGAACGATTGCCATAGATATTTGCGCTGCTTGCCAGCAGGACCTTCTCTATCGGATGTTCACAACGTTCCAGCGCAGACAGCAGATTTCGCGTACCCAGCAGATTGACGTTGTAGAAATCCTCTGCATTGCCGTGCGCAACAAAGGCGACGGCAGCAAGGTGCACCACCATGTCAGCACGGGCGGCGCTGACAGCTGCGGTCAATGCAGCCTCGTCCCTGAGATCAGCCTCTACGAACTGCCCCAGGTCATCAGGGCCACGTCGTGACCCCTGGCCAATTACCTGACAGCCTTGGGCGCGCAGCTCCGCAACCATGTAGCGTCCGGTAAAGCCGGACGCTCCAGTGACCAGAACACGCTTGCCTTCCAGGTCAGAACGAGAATCCACGCTCGTTCCTCTTGAGATCCGCCTCAACCATCATCTGGCAAAGCTGTTCAAGCGTCGTCTGCGGCTTCCAGCCGAGAATGCGCTCGGCCTTCTCCGGATTGCCGATCAGGAGATCGACTTCAGCAGGGCGGTGGAATTTCGGGTTGATCCGCATCACGGTCTTGCCCGTCGATGCATCCACTGCAACTTCGTCGATGTCCTGTCCCTTGAACTCCACGTCGATGCCTGCCCCCTTGAAAGCCATGCGGACGAAATCACGCACGGTTTCGGTCCGATTGGTTGCGAGGACAAACGTGTCAGGCTCATCGGCCTGCAGCATGCGCCACATGCCCTCGACGTATTCCTTGGCAAAACCCCAGTCGCGCTTCGCGTCCAGATTTCCAAGCTCCAGCACGTCCAGCTGCCCCAGTTTGATCTTGGCTACCGAGTCGGTAATCTTGCGCGTGACGAACTCACGGCCGCGCAACGGACTCTCATGATTGAAGAGGATGCCGCTGGAAGCGAAAATATCGTAGCTTTCACGATAGTTGACGGTGATCCAATGGGCGTAGAGCTTTGCTACACCGTAGGGACTCCTGGGATAGAAAGGAGTCTCTTCGATCTGCGGAACGGCCTGCACCTTGCCGAACATTTCCGACGTCGAGGCCTGATAGAAACGGATCTTCGGATTGACGAGGCGGATCGCCTCAAGCAAATTGAGCGCGCCAACCCCGGTAATCTGGGCCGTGGTGCTCGGCTGATCAAAGCTGACACCAACGAAACTCTGTGCGGCAAGGTTGTAGATCTCGTCCGGCTGGATCCGCTGCACCATTGACAAGGATGCGCCAAGATCCGTCAGGTCATACTCGACCAGTTCAAGATCGGGGTGGTTGGTGACACCCACCTCATCCAGCCGCCAGAAGTTTACCGAACTCGTACGCCGATACGTTCCATAGACTTTATAGCCCTTCTCAAGCAGCAACTGGGTCAGGTAAGCACCGTCCTGACCGGTAACGCCCGTGATGATTGCCTTCCTGATGCTCATTGCCACTCTACTCGGTTAGTTAAGAAAGTTGTGCGTCCCGCACTGTCTTCGCAGCGACCCACACCGACCCGTCTCTCTTCGGGCCAGACAGACGATTGATCATACCGCATCTGCCGCGTCCGGATTCGGGGCCGGATTGCCGCCATCTGCCGAGGCGGGTTTTCGAGCAGGAACTGCCTGCCGAAGGCCCGCGTCAGTAGTCCCATCCCCCGTTAAGCAGCAGCCGCATGAATTTGGACGCCGATTCGGACCACGTCAGGCCAAGGTCGACTGGGGCCGCCGGCGGAAGCGATGAAACGAGCAGCCTTGCCAGTGACTCAGGACCATCCAGCGTGAAATACGCTGCATGCTCCCTGGCCACTTCGCGGAACACCGGAATATCACTGAGCAGCAGGGGCACGCCGTGCCGGGCTGCCTCGACAATCGGCAAGCCAAAGCCTTCAGCGGACGATGCCTGCAGCAGCGCCACGGCAGAGGCGTAAGCATGCTCGAGGTCGGCATCGCTCACTTTCTCAAGCCAAAGCAGGCGCTTGCCCGCCTCGGGATGGTCACGCAACCTGGACGCCAAGGCCTCCACGTTCCAGCCTTTCTTGCCGATGATCACCAGCACCATGCTGGAGCCGCGCTTCCACGCCAGCTCGAAGGCGTCAAGGGCAAGTCCGTGACCTTTTCGCGGCTCCACCGTGCCGACCATCAGGACGGCAGGTTTCGCAAACGCGTTGCGGACTACCCGCGAAGGCTCAGCTTTAGCCCCCTGCTCGACCAGATCGCTGCCCAGGTGGACGTGCCCGATGCGCTGGCCACTGCGCTGCTCGGGCGCGACTTCCCGGATCCACGCCTGCAGGTCATCTGCCACGGCACGGGAGATGCAGACAAGCACGTCGCAGTTGAGAACGACGTAGCGCAACCACTGCTCGAACACCGCCGGCATGAAATCCACGCAGTGCTGCGGATGGCGCAGGGGAATGAGGTCATAGACCATTGCTCCCACGCGCCCCCCTGCACGATGCGTATTTGCGATCGAGTGTTCAAAGCGCTCAGTCTTGTCCCACGCCGAGTCAAGCAGGAACAGGACGTCACCTGCCCGCATATCTGACACTGGGCTGCGGCCTGCGTCGGGCACGCCGAGCACGTCACGGGTGAATGATTCAGCCGACACCATCGTGCCATCAGCCACATGCGCTACAGGGTGCACTACGAACCGGGTGGCTTGTTCGCCAAGCAGGCATTCGCGGGCCAGATTGCGCACCACGCGGTGTACACCAGTGCCGTAGTCGGAGTGGACGACTTCACTAAGGTCCAGGAACAGACGCGGAGTGCCTCGCGCCTGCAACGTGCTGGCTACCGACGTTTCAAGCGCGTGATACTCACGGTCTGTTGGAGAGGCCTCTTCGAACACGTCCGCCAGACAATTGGCCAACAGACTGCCGTTTCGCACCTTGACTGTCTGCCCCGACGACCAGAGCGCATCCATGTACGTTCTGGCGGTCAGATCAGGATCATGATGACGGCGGATTTCCCCACGGGCGCCGGTTCCCAACGACCTGCAGGCTGCTTCACTTGACAGCAGCAAGGACAAGGCATCAGCAAGCTCGCTGATGCTTGGCTGGGCAGACACTTTTCGCACCCCCACCGGGGAGAGCTCACGGAACCCAGCGTAGTCGTTGACGATGGTGGGGACACCATACGCCATACAATCGTATACAGCCTTGGAGGTCTCCCCACGGCTTTCCGCCCTGAGCTGGACGGCAACATCGGCCGCGACCAGATAGCGTCGATAGGTGTCCTCGGCGACGAACCCGGTGATTTCTACGCGGACGTCATTGCCCAGCTGCTGGATCCTCCGCTGGATGCGCTCTCCGTACTCGCCACCGTCGCCCCCACCGACAAAGACAAGGCGCACATCGGCCCGGCGCTCCGCGGGCAGGCAGGCGACCGCATCGAGCAAAAGATGATTCAGCTTGGTGTCGGCCATGAAACCGAAGCTGACAATCATCTGTTCGGCAGGCGTGATTCCAAGCTCCGTTCGTGCGAGCGACTTTCCTTCCTGGCCGACGTCTTCCGGGAGGCGCAACGGCATCGGCGCGCGCGTGATCATCGCCCGGGAGGCGCCTGGGTAGAACGAATCAACGACCTCGGCCGAATGTGCGGAATGAACGAGAATGCCGGCGGCGCCCTCGATGACCCCGAGCGATGCAGGGAACTGCATTCTTGCCTCGAGCGGCCCCTGCGCCCTCAGGACCTCCAGGGCGGATCTGCCATGGGACGTCAGCAGCGCCTTCCTGAACGCATCGGGATATCCGCCATGGCTCTCCATGTACCAGAACATGGAGCTGAGATAGACATCATGGAGGACAACCAGCCCAGGATGCTTCCGCAGCAGCTCCACCATGTGCATATGGAAGGGCGAGTTTCCGAACTGGTAGACAATATGTGCGTAGCGTCCCGCACTGCGCTCAAGATCGCGCCAGTGATGGATCCTGTATCTGAAACGAAGATCACCGGTTTCGGCAAGATCCGCATCGGTGTAGAGATCAATGTCGACATAACGGGACAGCGGGGTCAGCAGCTCGGCAACGTAGTCCGCGATACCACTCTTCTGCGGGGGCAGCGGCGTAACCATGGCAATACGCTGGCGGACTCCCTGCCCCATGCGCGGCCCGCGCAGCGCCTTTGCCTTCCGCTCCATTGCCTCACGCCACGCCTGTTCGCACAGCGCGGCAGAACGATCCCATGTGTACTCCGCGGCCCTCTTGATGCCGAACTCACGCAGCTCACCACGGTATTGCTGGTCATTCAGTGCGCGACCCAGCAGGCGCGCCGCCCCCTCAGCATCGGACGCATCGAATGTTGCGTCCTTGCGCGCCATTACTTCGCCCAGGCTCGAGTTGTCGGCACAGATGGTCGGCGCACCACACGCCATGGCCTCAAGTACAGGCAAGCCAAACCCTTCATACAACGACGGGAAGAAGAACGCCTCGCACGACCTGAACAAGCCAACCAGATCCGCATCACTGACCTTGCCGGTGATGACCAGATCATTCGCCGACAGACCCGCATGCTGTGCGAAGGCACGCAACGCCTGTTCGTCACCGACTTGGTTAAGAACCAACTGCACGCCGTTGCGCTCGGATGGCGCAATCCTCGCGAACGCATCGACGGCGCCGATCAGGTTTTTGCGGAAGTCGCCGTTGCCCGTGTAGATCACAAAACGGCCACTGATTCCGAAGCGCTTGAGCAGGTTCTCACGTTCCGCAGCCCCCAACGCCTTGGCAGTGAACTCGCTGCCAACACCAGCATGGATTACCGCAAGCCGTTCGGCGGGGATACCCAGCAGACGCATCGCATCCCGGCGCGTAGCCTCTGAAATGCAGAGCATGACGTCGAACCGCTGCAGGGCCTGAAGGCGGGCTTGATACCATGAGCGATAACTGGCGTTGTCCAGGTATTGCTCGGAAAAGACCAGCGGAATGAAGTCGTAGACCGTCACCGAGCTGATCGCGCCTGGCACCTGGGCCAGGCCCGCCACCCCGCCTGCATGTTCCACGAACCCCTCGAACAGGCTGTTCGCATGCACGATGTCCGGCGCGAGACCGGCATAGTGGTTCATGCAGAGCACCTCCGCAGCAGGCCGGAGACAGTCGGCAGGATGCCCATGCGGCTGCGTCGGACCGGCGTAGTAGTAGCGCGACCACTTGTCTCGCGACAGACGCCCATCCAGGGCAGCCATCACTTCATTCGCTTCGCGCGGATACGTGCCGTCGAGGCCGATGGAGTAATCGACACCTTGGCCGCCGGACAACAGTGCGCCGGTAAGATCAAGCGTGTAGCGACCGATGCCGCGATGGCGGGATGCCGTCTGGCATGCCTGCAAATCCAATGCTATCCGCATTATGTACATCCTAGTTGATTGGTGCCGGACACCCGATGCCACTGCTGGTGCGCGACCGCCTTCATTCGCCTGGCCATTTCGTCCTGCACTTGACGCCTACCGCTTCCACACGGGGTTCCCCAAGCGAATGACACAAGCCTGAGCAACAACATCGTGCATGGAATGAAAACACATCCAGCATTCGTCGATCCAACTGCCGCAGAGCAGACAGAGTCCGTTTACGAGGTTTTCCGCGAGATCACTGCGTAGTCCAGTGGCGCCCTGAACTGTTCGAGGATCCGGTTGATCGACTGGGAGCCCGGCTGACTCTCGTCCAGCAGCTCCGGAAACACGACGTCGCGCGCCTGGGTAAGTCGATCGATTCGCACGTCGGCGAAGCCACGGGAGCGTGTAAGCCACAACAACAGGTCAGGGGGGATCGGGTTGCGATGGGTCGGATCCATGTAGAAGGAGAAAGCACCAACGCTCAGGTTCTCTGGATTGGGGGTTTCCAGAATCAGCATGCCGCCAGGGCGAAGAACGCGATGGCATTCATCGATCAGAGCAATCATCGTTTCAAATGGAAGATGCTCGACGAGGTGCATCGAGGTGATTACCGAGACAGAGCCCGGTGGCATTTTCCGCAGGACTTCAAATGCATCGCCGTGAACGACATCCAATCCCATCGAGCGGCAGGTCTGGACGAACATTCCATTCATGTCTATCCCGCGCCCCGGGTAGCCGGCGTCGCGAACCAGCTCGAGCCACTCCCCGCGACCACAGCCGATATCAAGCACCAGCGCGCTCGACGGATCGGCACCACAGACGAGTTCGACCTCATTCAGATAGGGGCGGACACGCTCCTTGACCAAGTCGCGCGAACCACGGAATGAATCCTCCAGCGCGGCGTACATCACATCCATGTCCGATGCCGGCTTCACAGTACCCTGCGCCTCCGGACCGGGCAGGGCACCGGACGTGCTGACGGAGGAGGGCGCAAGCTCAGCTTGCAGCCTCCCACCCTGCTCCAGCGCGTCCAAGCGATCCTCATCGCGGCTCTGCCGTGCATTGATCGCACTGATGTCAAAATCAAACCGGGTGTAATGATCACGCCTCGCCGCAGCACTTTCCTCGACAGTTACCCGCAGCGCCTCAAGCCTCTGCTCGTGCTCGCCAGCGAATGCCCTTGCCATGTCCAGCTGCCCCCTCAACTGCCGCAGTTCTGCCGCGTCATCCTCCAGTCGCTGCTCCAGCAGGCTCATCCTCACCAACATGCTGGGCCTGCGGACGCTAGCGGGTTCAGCAGGGTCCACTCCGGCCGCCGTCGCTTGGAGCACTTCCGGGCCGAACTCGGATTGGACGATCAGTTCAAGCGAAGCAAGGCGCGCGTCCTGCGCCTCATCGCGCACTCCGGAACGGGACTCGGCCAACTGCAATTGGATCGTGACCTCCCCCAACTGACGCTCGAGTTGAGTGCAGCGGCTACTGGCGAGGCTCGAAACTTCATTCAGAAGCTCACCAATCCGCTGGATCTCGCGAACGCTGTGGGCGTGATTCAGCGACTCGGTGCGGGCCGCGCGCGGCAGGCGGATGGCCGCATGGGCCCATTCGATGACAGGACCCACAAGACGCTTACGCTTCCAACGCTGCAGTGTCCACAGAAGGCGCAGCCGATGGATGCGGGTACCGCGCTGCTCGCCCTCGCGAGACCAGCGCAGGGCGCCCAGCACCTCAAGCTTGGTTATGCTGCCATCACGCAGCCGCTGCGTATACATGGCCAATGCATCTTGGTCGACCGGTCGACCGAGCATTGCACGGTAAGCATTATCGACGAAGTCCACATCCTCGTATTGCAGCAGTTCCTGCAGCGTGTATTGATGCTTATCGGCGATCTGCGCGTTGTCCGGCGACCAATGCGGCGCCTGCTCCCGGCCTTGCTGCGCATCGCCGCTGCGCTGGGCCGATCGCATTGCGAGCTCGTGACGCACCTGTTGCATCAAAGCCCCTGCCTTCATCTCGTGCGGAGACGTCATTCCATGGTCCTCACTTCAATTGCACCGTCGGTAGCCTCTTCCTGCCATTCAATGCGTGATGGCAACCAGGCTGAACCGACGAAATGCTGATGGGTGATGTTGGCAACTTGAAAAACCGTGGCCAGATCACGCCACTGGAAATTCTTCACAAGGTGGGTTTCAGTGCTCGACAAGGCTACCGAAACGGAATAACTGCCCGGTCCCAGGTTGAGATGGAACGATACGCTGAAGCGGATACGTTGACCCGGCGACAGGTCCCCAAGGACCTGCTCCGTGTAATGCGTGTTGGTGCCATAAATCGGCTGCCCGAGCCGATCCCTGATCATGTAACCAAACACCAACCTGTCGATCGGCTCATGTATTTCAACCGCGACATCCAGTGACACTGCCTCTCCAACACCCACGTATTCAACGGCCTCGCCAGCGGAATTACGCAGAGTGATCGACCCAAAACTTGCCTCACCCGTCCCTGAGACCGTCTGCACCGGCCCACCCTCTTCCCGCACGGTCAGCAGCTTGCTGTTTTCTTTTTCGGCGATCAGGGCATTGTAGTAATCAAACACCTCACGGGGCTCTCCATCGAGCAGTTTCTTGCCGGCGACGAGCAGGATGGCGCGGTCGCAAAGCGCCTGTACGGCCGTTGGGTCATGCGAGACGAACAACAGCGTGGTGCCAGCGGCACGGAAGTCACGAATCCGCTGGAAACACTTATGGACGAAATAAGCATCGCCCACCGACAGCGCTTCATCCACGATCAGAATGTCCGGGCGGGTCGCGGTTGCAACACTGAAGGCGACACGGACCTGCATACCGCTTGAATAAGCACGCACTGGCTCATCAAAATAGGATCCGATCTCCGCGAACTTCTCCACTTCCGGAACGATCCGCTCGATGTCCTCCCCCGAAAAACCGAGCAGCCCCGCGGCATGGCGGACGTTCTCGCGCCCACTCAGCTCCGGGTTGAAGCCCATGCCGAGCTCAAGGATGGCGGCCACCCGTCCAGTCAAGCGGATTTCACCCTCAGTCGGACGCGCAGTGCCGGTCACCAGCTTCAGCAACGTGCTCTTGCCTGCGCCGTTCTGCCCGATGATACCTACCGCTTCACCGCGGGCAACCTCGAAATCGATGCCGCGAAGCACCCAAGTTTCAGAGTCGGGTTTGGGGTTCGCTCCAAACCATTTCGCAAAGCGCTTCCACTCGCTGCCCCAATGACGATATGCCTTGCCGACACCGGAGACGAAGATTTCGCCGCTCATAGCATGTCCACCATTTCTGCATTTGCCTTGCGGAAGACCACAAGCGCCGCCACGCCCATGATGACCGAAGCCAGCGCCAGCCACCCCAGGTCACTCCAGTAGGGGTCGCGACCATAGACGAGAACGTTCTGATAGCTCGCTATCAATGGGTGCAGCGGATTCAGACGGAACCAGGCCTGTGTGCTGGCCGGCAGGATCTCCAAGCTGTAGACGATGGGAGTGAACCAGAAAAGTGCCTGCAGCACGACAGGGACGACCTGCCCGATATCGCGCACGAACACATTGAACACACCAAGCAGGGTGCCCAGCGAGAGCGACAGGAGCAGAGTGATCAGGATCAGTACCGGCAACCAGAGCGCATGCGCATCGGGAAAGTGCCCCAGCGCCGCAAAGACCAGAAAAATGGCGAGTAATAGCAAGGCATTCTGCACCAGCATCGTGCCAGCGAGGATGATGGGCAGGCAGATGCGCGGGAATGCCATCTTCTTCATCAGGTTCGCGTTGTCGATGAACAGGCTGACTGATTTCGTGATCGTCTCGGCGAACAATGTCCAGCCCAGGGTGCCCGCCATGAGGTAAAGCGCGTAGGCGTACTTGTTGTCGATTCCCGGAAGCTTGGCGGAGAGCACTTCCGAAAGAATAAGCGCAAAAATGAGGACCTGGGCCAGCGGATGAATGATCATCCACATGGTGCCAAGCTTGCTGCGCAGGAACCGGATCTTCAGGTCACTGCGGATCGAGGAAAGGATGAAAAAACGGTATGCCCATATCGAGCGCATCATGTCACCCATGGTTCTCACCTACTTTGTTCATTCCTGCCTTGATTTCCCGGACTCTGTTCAGGATGATGCGCGCCGCATTTTCAGGCGACAGGCGCGCGAGCACGGCCGTCCGCGCTCGCGCACCCAGCCGCGAGGCCGCGACAGGATCGTCGGCGAGTTTCCGCATGGCAGTAGCGGCGGCGCCAACGTCTGCCTCTGCCCACTCAGCCCCGTCGGGGTGGGGATAGTCCCCCTCCCTCACAGGTATCCTGCGGAATTCCACCAGCAGTGCGCTTTCGGAATCCATGAACTCAAGATTTCCAGACCAGCCCGTCGCAATGACAGGCTTGCCAAGCGCCATGCACTCCGCAAGTCCGAGGCCAAAACCCTCTGCACGGTGGAGAGACACATAGGCATCACAGCAACGCTGCAGGGCGTTCAGATGGGCACGATCGATGACGTCATCGCGGATAATGATGCGGTCATCTCCCTCACCGGCACTCAGCAACTTCCGGAACTTTTCCGGATGGCGGAAACCATTACTCGATTTCACCAGCAGGCGGACATCGTCCCGATCTGCAGGGAACGCGGCGCGAAAGGCCGACAGAACCGCGAATGGGTTTTTCCTTTCAATCCAAGAGTTAAAATCGAAGGTAGCGAGGAAAGTGAACTTCCCCTCCTCCAAGCCGAAGTCCTGACGCTGCAGGCCGCTGTCAGGTAGAGCACTTAATGGAAGGGGGACGCGCAGCACGGGTTTTTCGGTGACGCGTCGGAAAGCATCCTCAACGAATTCGCTAGCCACCATGATTTCATCTACCAAGGCCAAAGCATCAAGCCACTCGTCGGGAATCTTCTCCAGCTCCCAGAACCAGCAGGCGATCAGATAACGGCCACGCAGTCTTGCCTCACCGATCTGCTCCAGGGCCGGCTTCAAATAGTCAGGATTGACGAAGATGATGCTCACTTCGTGCGGTGCATCCGTGCCTATCCACGCGTCAAGGCTGCCATCTTCCCAGCCATGCGGAAGCGCCAGGTCAATATCGTACAGCGCGACATCCGCGCCGTAATCGATCAATGCGCGTGCATACAGGCGAGCGCTTTCAGCCAGGCCAAATTGGCCACGCATGTATCCCAACAGGTTGAGACCCGGACCATCCGCCTTTGCCGGCATCCTGACAGAGTGGTAAGCGACGCGCTCCAGACCCAGATCCCAGCGTGGAGTGCGCGGGAACCGGGCGCTTGCACTCGCGCGCGACGCGAGCAAGGACGACGCCCAGTTGCGCCATCGCGGAGGAAGCTGGCGGTAGACAACTTGCAGTACACGCTGCTCCCTGATCCAGGCCGACAGGTTGAGCAGGCGCAGGCCGGGCCTGGCGCCTTGACGGCGTGTCAAACGGTCGGCCTCGTTACTCATGTACCGGAAGCGCCTTTTCCAGATCCACCTGCAGGTCCCCCAGCTCCTCCACGCCCACGCTCAGCCTTACCAGCGCATCACTGATCCCCAGCTGCTCACGCCGTGCCACCGGAATAGAGGCATGCGTCATCACCGCGGGGTGGTTGACCAGACTTTCCACACCGCCCAGCGACTCGGCCAGGGTGAACAGCTCGGTCTTCTCGCAGAAACGCTTGGCCGCCTCGAAACCGCCCTTCAGCACGATCGAGACGATGCCGCCGTAGCCGTTCATCTGGCGGGTAGCCAGCTCATGCTGCGGGTGCGAAGGCAGGCCCGGGTAGATCACCTTCTCCACTGCCGGGTGCTTGTCCAGCCACTGGGCCAGGGCCAGCGCGTTGGCGCAGTGCGCCTTCATGCGCAGCGGCAGGGTCTTCAGGCCACGCAGGGCAAGGAAGCTGTCGAACGGGCCTTGCACGCCACCCACCGAGTTCTGCAGGAAGGCCATCTGCTCGACCAGTTCGGCGTTGTCGCCGGCCACGACCATGCCGCCGACCATATCCGAGTGACCATTGAGGTACTTGGTGGCCGAGTGCAGCACCAGGTCCGCGCCCAGCTCCAGCGGCCGCTGCAGCATCGGCGAGGCGAAGGTGTTGTCGACCACCACGATCAGGCCATGGCGCTTGGCGATGGCGGCCACCGCGGCGATGTCCACGATCTTCAGCATCGGGTTGGTCGGGGTCTCGATCCAGACCATCTTCGTGTTTAGCGTGATCGCCGCTTCGAAGGCCGACAGGTCGGTCAAATCGACAAAGCTGAAATCCAGGCCGGCCGTGCGGCGGCGCACGCGCTCGAACAGGCGGAAGCTGCCACCGTAGATGTCGTCCATCGCCACCACGTGGCTGCCGGCGTCCAGCAGCTCGATCACGGTGGAGGTCGCCGCCATGCCCGAAGCAAAGGCGAAGCCACGGGTACCGCCTTCCAGCGAGGCCACGCAACGCTCATAGGCGAAGCGGGTCGGGTTGTGCGTACGCGAGTACTCGAAGCCCTGGTGCTCGCCCGGACTGGACTGCGCATAGGTCGAAGTCGCGTAGATCGGCGGCATCACCGCGCCAGTGCTCGGATCCGGCGACTGGCCGCCATGGATGGCCAGCGTGGCCAGGGCCAGCGCGCGGTCGGGCGAAGAAGGGTTGGACATGTCGTTTCCTGCAGGACGCCGGTGACGGCGCCGTCAAAGGATCGGGAGTCTATCAGCGCCGCCTTAACGGATTTTGACGCGGATAGACCAATATGAATGCGCGAATTCCGCGGATCGTCGCGTTACTGCACGCGGCGGCGCAGATAGTTCAGCAGATCGATGCGGGTGATCAGGCCGAGGAAGGTGCCGCCATCCATCACGATGGCCACCTGGCCGCGGTCGAATACCGGCAGCAGGGCCTCGATCGGCGACTTCACGTCCAGGCGGTCCAGCTTGCTGACCATGGCCGTGGCGACCGGATCGCGGAAGCGGGCCTCGTCACCATAGACATGCAGCAGCACGTCGCTTTCATCGACGATGCCGACCAGCTGGTCGCCGTCCATCACCGGCAGCTGCGACACGTCATACAGCTTCATGCGCTGGTAGGCAGTGGTCAGCAGGTCGTTCGGGCCGATTACGACAGTGTCGCGCTGGCCATACGGGCGCAGGATCAGGTCGCGCAGGTCGCCGTGCTGCGGGCGCTCCAGGAAGCCGTTGTCCAGCATCCAGTAGTCGTTGTACATCTTCGACAGATACTTGTTGCCGGTGTCGCACACCAGCACCAGCACCTTCTTCGGCGTGGTCTGTTCCTTGCAGTACTTCAGGGCCGCTGCCAGCAGGGTGCCGGTGGACGAACCACCGAGGATGCCTTCCTTGCCCAGCAGCTCGCGGGCGGTGTGGAAGCTCTCGGCATCGGTGATCGCGTAAGCCTTCTTGACGCGGCTGAAGTCGGAGATCGACGGCAGGAAGTCCTCGCCGATGCCTTCCACCAGCCAGCTGCCCGACTTGTCGTTCAGGTTGCCGTCGTTGATGTACTCGGCCAGGATCGAGCCGACCGGATCGGCCAGCACCAGCTCGGTCTTCGGCGACAGCGTGGCGAAGGCGCGCGACAGGCCGGTCATGGTGCCCGAGCTGCCGCAGCCGAACACGATGGCGTCGAGGTCACCGCCCATCTGCTCGAGGATTTCCGGGCCGGTGCCGAATTCGTGCGCGGCCGGGTTGTCCGGGTTGCCGAACTGGTTGATGAAGTACGCGCCCGGGGTCTGGTCGGCGATGGTCTTGGCCAGGTCCTGGTAATACTCCGGGTGGCCCTTGGCCACGTCCGAACGGGTCAGGCGCACTTCGGCGCCCATCGCCTTCAGGTTGAAGATCTTTTCGCGGCTCATCTTGTCGGGCACGACCAGGATCAGCTTGTAGCCCTTCTGCTGCGCCACCAGTGCCAGGCCCAGGCCGGTATTGCCGGCAGTGCCTTCGACCAGGGTCGCGCCGGGCTTGAGGTCGCCGCGCTGTTCCGCTGCTTCGATCATCGACAGACCGATGCGGTCCTTGATCGATCCGCCCGGGTTGGCGTTCTCGAGCTTCAGGTAGAGCTCGCAGACACCGGTATCCAGGCGCTGGGCCTTGACGATGGGGGTCTGGCCGATGAGTTCGAGGACGGAGGAATGGATGGGCATTCGGAAACTTCGCTTCGCGCCACGCTGGGCCGGACAGATGATTATCCGCCGGATGGCTGCGAAAGTCAGGAGCCGTGGGCGTGCCGACCATCGGTCGGCACCCACCACGGTACGGCCGGCACCCACCAGCTGAGTCTTTGTAGAGCCGAGCCCATGCTCGGCTGAACGCCCAAGGGGATGCGGACGGCCCCGGATCGACGAGGAGACCGGTACCGCCCGCATCGGTGGGCTGAGAGTATGCACGGGTGCAGGCCGTTGCCTGCGCGCCAAGGCACCACCGCCTGTGGTGCCTTGGCGGGGTCACGCCGTTCCCGGCGCGACCGGAGCGTCAGTGCGTGGGGGACGTCGTTGCGAGCGGTGTTTCGTACATCCGCATAAGGCGTTGCTTGGCCAGCAGCTTCTCGCGCTTCATGCGACCCAGGGTGACATCATCGATCGGGAGTACACCCAGCTCCGCGTCCATGCACTTCTTGTTCAACTTGCGGTGCTGGTCATGGAGTGCCCGGAACTCCGGATCACGCGCGCGACGGGCGTCGATCTCGCTCTGGGGCTGATCTTCAAACATGATGGACCTCCTTCGACAGATACACGAACGTCCCTGCCGCAAGGCACGGGGCGTTGTTCATGGAGGAGCGCCGGTCGATTTCCACATGGGTGCCCACAACCACCTGCTGCACTGGCCTGCGCATGTCGGTCTGCTGCGGTTCGCGCCCTGCTTTCATCGGCCCGGCCCTCCCATCGTCCGGTCCGCGGCATTGCGTCCCGGACGATTGACCCTACGCCTGCTCCGGGCCGGGTACAAGACCCCCGCGACAAAAAGACCGAACCCCGCCGGGGCGGGGTTCAGGCTGAATGCTCAAAGCAACGAAAAACAAACGAATTCAAGTAATTACGGGGCGATGATGACCTCGGCCGAGCGGGCCTTGGTGGACGCCGCCTTCTTGCCGCTGACCTGGATCCGGCTGCTGGCGACACCGGCTGAGACCAGCGCATCGCGGAGGGCTTCGGCGCGCTTCTGGCCGACGCCATTGGCGCTGTCATAGGCCTCGATCCGGACCCGGCCCTTCTTGCCGATGTTCAGGTATTCGGCCAAGGCCTTGGCTTGGTTCTTCGCACCGCCGGACAGGCTTGCCGCACCGGCACCGAAGGCATCGCCACCGAGGGTGAAAACCTCGCCGCGGGCATCGAACTTCGACCCCGGCAGCTTCTGCCCGGACACCAGCTCGGCTTCTTCGCGGGCCAGCTTGGCGGCGTTCTGCTGGGCCGAGCTGAGGCGCTGCTGCTGCTTGCCGGCCACGCTGGTCAGGGCGTTCTCGGCGTCCTGGCGGGCCAGGGTCTCGGCTTCGGCGGCCTGGCGCAGGCGCTCGGCCTCCTCGGCCTGCATCTGGGCCTGCATGCGCAGCTGCTCGGCTTCCTGGCGGGCGCGGGCGGCGTCGCGGCGGCTGGCCTCGATCAGCAGGTCGCTGCGGGTGCGGTCCAGACGGTCGACCTCGCGGGCGGCCAGGGCGGCGCGCACGCTGGTTTCGGCAATCTCGACCCGGCGCTCGGCCAGGTAGGTGGCCAGTTCTTGGTCGCGGCGCTTGGCCTTGTCCAGGGCGGCGATGGCCTGCTGGGCCTGCATGCGCTCGAAGGCGGCCAGCTCGGCGGTGTCGGGATTGGCCTGGATGTTCCTCAGGCGCTGGCTCAGCTGGCCGACCATCGGGTTGTCGGCGGCGACAGCCAGGGCCGGCAGTGCCAGCGCGGTGGCCAGGGCCAAGGCGGAGATCGACTTCATCGGCGGTCCTCCCCGGTCGACAGCTGGCGCTGCAGCTGGTTGACCTCGTTGCGGCGCAGCTGCAGCTGGGCGGTGGCGGTGGCTTCCTCGCTGCGGGCACGGGCCAGATCGGCGTCGGCCGCGGCGCGCAGGGCCAGTGCCGGGGCGTTCTTGCGCTCGCGGCGGTCGCCGGCGGCGCGCTGGGCCTGCTCCAGCCCCTGGCGGGCCAGACCGATCAGGTCCGGGGCGTACTGGTCGGCGTCGGCCTGGGTGGCCTTGTCCACCGCCTGCCGGGCCTGGGCCAGTTCCTGTGCGCCGTCCTGCGCCCAGACGGGAGCAGAGAGTGCGAATGCAAACGCCATCACATACAGGCTGTGGCGCATTCGTGCGAAGCTAAGTCGTTTCATTGGGGAGGCCGTACCGGTTTTCGGTTCACGGCCATTGTCGTCAAGCCGACACCGTGCTTGCAACGGGCGCCGGCAGTTTCGTTGGGGAAAATTCGCAATGGATATCGGCTACTTCCTGAAGCTGATGACCGAAAAGAACGCTTCGGACATGTTCTTGACCACCGGTGCGCCGGTCTACATCAAGATCGAGGGCAAGCTGTACCCGCTCGGCAACACCGGGCTGCCGCCGGGCATGGTCAAGAAAATCGCCTATTCGCTGATGGACGAGGGCCAGGTGCCCCAGTTCGAGCGCGAGCTGGAACTCAACATGGCCATCGCCCTGGCCGATGCCGGGCGCTTCCGTGTCAATGTGTTCAAGCAGCGGGGCGAGGTCGGCATGGTCATCCGCGCCATCCGCAGCCGGATTCCGAGCATCGAAGAGCTCAACCTGCCGCAGGTGCTGAAGGACGTCATCATGACCCCGCGTGGGCTGGTGCTGGTGGTGGGGTCCACCGGCTCGGGCAAGTCCACTTCGCTGGCGTCGATGATCGACCACCGCAACAGTACGACCACCGGGCACATCCTCACCATCGAGGACCCGATCGAATACCTGCACAAGCACAAGATGTCGATCGTCAACCAGCGCGAGGTCGGCCTGGATACCCATGCCTTCCACAACGCGCTGAAGAACGCGATGCGTGAAGCGCCGGACGTGATCCTGATCGGCGAGATCCTGGATGCCGAGACGATGGAGGCGGCCATCGCCTTCGCCGAGACCGGCCACCTGTGCCTGGCCACCCTGCACTCCAACAATGCCGACCAGACCATCGAGCGCATCCTCAACTTCTTCCCGGAAAGCGCGCACAAGAACGTGCTGATGAACCTGGCGCTGAACCTGCGTGCGGTAATCAGCCAGCGCCTGGTGAAGAACAAGGAGGGCCGTCGCCTGCCGGCCACCGAGGTGCTGATCAACACGCCGATGATCCGCGACCTGCTGCGCCGCGGCCAGGTGCACGAGATCAAGGCGGCGATGGAGTCGTCGCTGGAGGAAGGCATGGAAAGCTTCGACCAGTGCCTGTTCCGCCTGGCCAAGGCCGGGGTGATCGAGCAGGAGGAAGCGCTGCGCGCGGCCGACTCGCGCGACGGTCTGGCCCTGAAGTTCCGCCTGTCCGAAGGTGGCAGCGGCGAGCACGATCCGTACGCGGATTTCTCCTCGCCCACCCAGACCAGCATCACCCACGGCTTCTGAGCCGCACCGACGCCGGGCATGGCCCGGCGCTACCGGAACCGCCGGGCGCCGCCCGTTTCCCCGGATAATGCCGGGCCACGCCCGTTCCCCCGGATAATGCCGGGCCATGCCCGTTCCCCAAGGTAGCGCCGGGCCGTGCCCGGCGTGAACCTGAAGCGTTAAGCGGCCGTCTCATCCAATGAGACCGCCTGTCCGTAGGTTTCCTCAATGGAAACCATCCGCAAGCTGGCCATCCTCGCCGACGCCGCCAAATACGACGCCTCCTGCGCCTCCAGCGGCGCGGGCAAGCGCGACTCGCGCGCCAGCGGCGGCATCGGCAGCACCGAAGGCATGGGCATCTGCCACAGCTACACGCCGGATGGCCGCTGCGTGTCGCTGCTGAAGATCCTGCTGACCAACTTCTGCGTCTACGACTGCGCCTACTGCGTGAACCGCGTGTCCAGCAACGTGCCGCGGGCGCGTTTCAGCGTGGACGAAGTGGTCGCGCTGACCCTGGACTTCTACAAGCGCAACTACATCGAGGGGCTGTTCCTTTCCAGTGGCATCATCCGCACTGCCGACTACACCATGGAACAGATGGTGGAAGTGGCGCGGCAGCTGCGCGAGGAACACCGTTACGCCGGCTACATCCACCTCAAGACCATTCCCGAGGCGTCGCCCGAGCTGCTGGCCAGCGCCGGTCGCTACGCCGACCGCCTGTCGATCAACGTCGAACTGCCGACCGAGGCCGGGCTGAGTGCGCTGGCGCCGGAAAAGACTGTGCACTCGATCCGCGGCGCGATGGGCGAACTGCGCTGGCGCATCGAGGAAGCCAAGGAAGCACGCAAGGCGCCGGCCGTGGTCGCGCCAACGGCCACCCGTAGCGCACGCCCTCGCCCGCCGCGCTTCGCCCCGGCCGGGCAGAGCACGCAGATGATCGTCGGCGCCGACGGGGCCAATGACCAGCAGATCCTGGCCAGTGCCGACGCACTGTACGGCAACTACCGCATGCGCCGGGTGTACTACTCGGCCTTCAGCCCCATTCCCGATGCCAGCCGTCAGCTGCCGCTGCAGCCGCCCCCGCTGCAGCGCGAGCATCGCCTGTACCAGGCCGACTGGCTGCTGCGCTTCTACGGTTACGGCGTTGAGGAAATCACCGATACCACCCAGGACGGCATGCTGGACCTGGACATCGACCCGAAGATGGCCTGGGCGATCCGCCACCCCGAGCGCTTCCCGGTCGATCTGAACCGCGCGCCGAAGGAGCTGCTGCTGCGCGTGCCCGGGCTCGGCGTGCGCAATGTGAAGCGGGTGCTGATGGCGCGCCGGCATGGCCGCCTGCGGGTAGCCGACGTGGCCCGGTTGAAGGCCCCGATGAGCAAGCTGCTGCCGTTCGTGCTGCTGGCCGACCACCACCCGCGCAAGGCGCTGGATGATCCGGCGGCGTTGCGCGCGCAGCTGGCCCCGCCGCCACGACAGGGCTCTCTGTTTGATGCCCCACCCGCCGCCTGACGCGCAGCGCTGGTCGCTGCGGGTGGACCCGCCGTGGTCCCTGGACGCCTGGCGCGATGCCGCCCGCGAGGCGCTGGTACGTGGCGTGGCACCGGCGCAGCTGGACTGGCTGGAAGGCAGCGACGCCTCGCTGCTGGATGCGCCATCGGTGCAGGGGGCTCCCCTGCCCGCCGACGCCAGCGCGCCCAGCGTGCCGCGCGATTTCATGGAGCTGGCCGCAACCTGCCTGTGCCATCGCGATCCGCAGCGCCTGGCCCTGCTGTACCGGCTGCTGTGGCGCATCGCCCACGGCGAGCGCAGCGTGCTGTCCAACCCGGCCGATGCGGACGTGCTGCGGGCGATGGCACTGGCCCAGGCGGTGCGCCGCGACACCCACAAGATGAAAGCCTTCGTGCGCTTCCGCGAAGTGCCCGGGCAGACCGATGCCTTCATCGCATGGTTCGAGCCGGACCATCACATCGTCGAGCGCGTCGCGCCATTCTTCGCGCGCCGCTTCGCCGGCATGCGCTGGGCCATCCTCACCCCCGGCCGCAGCGTGTACTGGGATGGCGAGGCGCTGGCCTTCGGGCCCGGCGCCCGTCGCGAAGATGCCCCGGCCGAGGATGCGCGCGAATCGCTGTGGCAGACCTACTACGCCAGCATCTTCAATCCCGCCCGCTTGAACACCCGGATGATGCTGCAGGAGATGCCGGCGCGGTACTGGCGCCACCTGCCCGAAGCGCAGCTGCTGCCGGGGCTGGTGCGCGATGCGGCCGACCGCGTGCAGGAAATGCACGACCGTCCCGCGCAGGCCCCGCAGCGGAAGATTCCGCAGCGACCGGCGGTGCTGCCATCACCGGGATCAAGCGCGGACAGCCTCGATGCGCTGCGTGCCCAAGCCGCCGGCTGCAGGCAGTGCCCGCTGTGGGAACCGGCCACCCAGGTGGTGTTCGGGCAAGGGCCGGCCGATGCACGGGTAATGGTGATCGGCGAACAACCCGGCGATACCGAGGATCTCTGCGGCCGCCCATTCGCAGGTCCAGCAGGCCAGCTGCTGGACCGGGCCCTGGCCGAACTCGGCATCGACCGCGCCACGCTGTACCTGACCAACGCGGTGAAGCACTTCCACCACGAGCGGCGCGGCAAGGTGCGCCTGCACAAGCGCCCCGAGAGCCGGCACGTGCGGGCCTGCCAGCCGTGGCTGCTGGGCGAGATCGCGCGGGTGCGGCCGCAGGTGATCGTCTGCCTGGGCGCCACCGCCGCTTCCTCGGTGTTCGGCGCGGGCTTCCAGCTGTCACGCGACCGCGGACGCTGGCACACGCTGGAAGACGGCACCCGTGGCTATGCCACCGTGCACCCGGCGTGGGTGCTGCGGCAAGGCGACGACGCCCGGCGTGAGGAGGCCTACCGGCTGTTCCGCGATGACCTGGCCCGTTTGCGGGCGGACGACGCGGAATCCGCCGGGCGTGGCCCAGCGCTACAACCGACGCCCGACCGGTAGCGCCGCGCCATGCCCGGCGAGCGAAGCGGCGTGTCAGGCGGCGTCGGGCTGGTTTTCCGGGCGCGCGCGGTCGAAGGCGTCGAGCGCCTGGCAGGCCGCTTCGATGCGGCGCAGGGTCGGGTATGGCGCCAGGTCCAGGCCGAAGCGGTGCGCGTTGTACAGCTGCGGCAGCAGGCAGATGTCGGCCAGACCGGGGCGGTCGCCGTGGCAGAACACGCCGGTATCCGCACTGCCCGCGAGCATCGCTTCCATTGCCGCGAAGCCGTCGGCCATCCAGTGCAGGGTCCACTGTGTGCGCGCGTCGGACGGTGCTTCCAGGCGACGCTCGAGGTACTGCATCACCCGCAGGTTGTTGATCGGATGGATGTCGCAGGCCACCAGCTGGGCCAGTGACCGCACCCGCGCGCGGCCGACCGCATCGGCCGGCAGCAGCGGAACCTGCGGATAGCGCTCATCGAGGTATTCGAGGATCGCCAGCGACTGGGTAAACGTGTGCCCGTCATGCAGCAGGGTGGGCACCAGCTGCTGCGGGTTGAGCGCGGCATAGGCGTCGGCATGCTGCTCGCCACCTTCGCGCACAAGGTGCACCGGCCGGCCCTCCCAGGCCAGGCCCTTCAGCTGCAGGCCGATGCGCACGCGGTAGGCGGCGCTGGATCGCCAGTAGGTGAACAGCACGAGGCCGTCGTCGACCGGGCCGTCGTCAACCAGGATGTCCATCGCCGCCTCCACGCTCAGGGCCTGGCCGCCTGCTCGATGCGCTGTTCGATCGCACCGAAGATGCTGTTGCCGGCGGCGTCGAGCATCTCGATGCGCACCACGTCGCCGAAGGACATGAACGGCGTGCTCGGCTTGCCGTCGCGCAGGGTTTCCACCACGCGCTGTTCGGCGAAGCAGGAGGCGCCCTTGCTGGTGTCCTCGTTGGCGATGGTGCCCGAGCCGACGATGGTGCCGGCGCCCAGCGGACGGGTCTTGGCCGCATGCGCGACCAGCTGGGCGAAGTTGAACTGCATGTCCACGCCGGCTTCCGGCGCACCGAACCACTTCCCGTTGACGTGGGTCAGCAGCGGCAGGTGCACCTTGCTGTCCTGCCAGGCCGTGCCCAGCTCATCGGGGGTGACGAACACCGGCGACAGCGCCGAGCGCGGCTTGGACTGCAGGAAGCCGAAGCCCTTGGCCAGTTCGCCCGGGATCAGGTTGCGCAGCGACACATCGTTGACCAGGCCGACCAGCTGGATGTGGCCGGCAGCCTGTTCCGGGGTGGCGGCCATCGGCACGTCATCAGTGATGACCACGATCTCGGCTTCCAGATCGATGCCGTACTCCTCGCTGACCACCTTGACCGCGTCGCGCGGGCCATGGAAGCCGGCGCTGGTGGCCTGGTACATCAGCGGGTCGGTGTAGAAGCTTTCCGGCACCTCGGCGCCACGGGCGCGGCGCACGCGCTCGACGTGCGGCAGGTAGGCGCTGCCATCGACGAATTCATAGGCGCGCGGCATCGGCGCGGCCAGGGCCTGCGGGTCGAGGTCGAACACGCCATCGGCGTCGCCGGCGTTCAGTGATTCGTACAGGGCGTTCAGGCGCGGGGCGATGTGGCTCCAGTCTTCCAGGGCCTGCTGCAGGGTGGCGGCAATGCCGGTGGCGCGGACGCCGAGGCGCAGGTCACGCGAGACGACGATCAGGGTGCCGTCGCGGCCGCCTTCCTTCAAAGAACCAAGCTTCATGGGTGGGTGTCCGGAGTCGTGGGCAAACAAGTTTCAAGTGTAATCAAATGCGCGGGTTAGCCAAGCTGCAGCGCGGCATCCGCTCCACCCTACCGTAGTGGGGGGGGTTCGGCAGGGCTTGTAGCCCTGCACCTGCTTCAAGCCACGTCTGCGTCAAAAGCCAGAGCAGGATTCCGTGGGATGGCGGGGCACTGTGGGTTCGCGGGGACGCCGTGAACCCACAGTGCCCCGCCTTCGACAGGTTCACGCGGCTGTTGGCAACAGCTGCTGTTGGTGGGTGCCGACCGTTGGTCGGCACATCTGTCAGATATCGAATGAATCATCCACGCATGGCGTGGATCTACTGAGTCGCGCGGCTGTTGGTAGGTGTCGACCTTGGTCGACACGTTTTTTCTGTCAGATGTCGAATCAATTCATTCGTGCCGACCAACGGTCGGCACCCACCAACAGCAGCTGTTGCCAACAGCCGCGTGAACCTGTCGAAGGCGGGGGACTGTTGGTTTAACGCGTGCCCCCGAACCCACACTTCCCCGCCAACCCACCCAATACTGCTCTTGGTTTTTAAGCAGAACTGGGTTTAAACACGTGGAGGGCTACAAACCCTTCCCAAACCCCCCCAAAAAGGTATGGTGGAGGGGATTGCGCCCTTCAGCTTTGGTAAAACCCGCATTTTATTAAAAATTAAAAATTTTTTGC